>JBBSLR010000040.1:0-11155 GCA_038255045.1 Phormidesmidales cyanobacterium | reverse complement strand
GGCACCGGTTTGGATGATGGGATAGACACCTTGATTGGTGTCCCCAGCCCGGAGGCGATCAGTTTCATCGACTAAGCGGGTGTTAGAGCCACCGGCCACAATAATGTCTACGTTAGAGAGCCGCTGGGCAAGTTCTTGCTCGATCACAATTTGCTGCATGTGGGCCAGTAGCACCACTTTGTTGATGTCGGGGTTAGCCGCCAATAGGGCATCCACATCAGCCTGAATCTCTGCCGCTAAAGCGTCAAGTTGCTCTGGGGTAGGGGCGCCATCAAATTCCTGGGGCAGCACCGTCACATCCCCAGGGCTAGAAATGCTGGTAATAGTTGGGGTAGTGGCCCCGACAACGCCAATTTTCTCGCCGTTGACCTCAATCACCGTCGAAGCAGCAATGCTGTTGGGCAGCGGAGCCTGACCGTCGGGCACGACCAACCCAGCCAGATTGGCATCAGTGCTAAAGTTCAGGTTGCCGCTCAGGTAGGGAAAGGCTGTGCCAGCAAAGGTGTCATCCCCAGCAATCAGGTCGAGCACTAGGTCTGTGTCCTCGTCAAACTCGTGGTTGCCGAAGGCGATCGCCTGAAAGCCTAGTTCATTTTGAATTAAAATATCGCCGCGGCCCGACCCGCCAAAGACTGGGTCACTAGCACTAAAAAATAACCCAGGGATGTACGCATCCCCAGAGGACAAAATCAGGGTGTTGGCAAAGCCAGCCACCCCGTCAGCATCAATATCTTGGTTTTTAAGGGCATTTAAAACCGCTGAGAAGCGAGGCGCGTCGTCTAGGGCAGAGATATTGCCCTCTTGATCGGCGGCGTGAAAGAGTTGGAGTGTGAAGTCAGCCATAGATAACACTTGGGGGTTAAGTAATGTAGCTATTGCTACGGAGCCATCTTCGGCCATTACTCACACCGAAACTTCATGGGAGCAATAAGCCAGCGGTAAGCTTTGGTTAAAAATTGCTTAAAGAAAGGTCTCTCCTGCCGCCAAGCGCATTTCCATGAGGTCATCATCGATAAAGCTGAAAAGTTAATGACCCGACCCGCTCAGAAGCAGCCGGGCAGGCGACCAAAACGTAAACTGTTGATTGGTTCAATATCTATGCCCAGCCCAGCATCTATGCTCAGCCCAGCCCAAGCTCTGTAGTTTGCTCCCAGGCAGAGCGCCACTGCTGGACTTGGATGTGGGTTCTTACAATGGGTTTACGTCACTCACCCCAAGGGCATTATCGCTATGTCGCAGCCCCCTGATTCGCCGTCGATGGCCGCCCTAGCCCAGCAGCTACAGGTCTGCGAGGCCCGCTACCGCACCCTGTTTGACTACGCCCAGCTGGGTATTGTGCTAGCCGACGCCGAGAGCTACTACATCGACGCCAACCCCAGTGCCTGCGAGATGTTTGGCTACAGCCGCGATGAGTTTATTGGCCTACATGCCGCCGATATTGTGGTGCAGACCGAGGTGCCCCACATCGACTCGGCCCTGGGCCAAATCCACGGGCGCACCGACCACCAGCGGGAATGGCAGTTTCGTCGCCGAGACGGCACGGTGTTTTTAGCGGCAGTGAGCGCCACTAAACTGCCCGACGGCACCCTGCTGAGGCTGATTCGTGACCTGAGCGATCGCGACCGGGCCCAGGCCGATCGCGATCACCTATCAACCATTATCGAGTCGTCTCCAGACGCCATCATCGGCAAAGATTCAGACGGCATTGTCACCAGCTGGAATGGGGGGGCCGCCAAGCTATTTGGCTACAATGCCGATGAAATGGTGGGCACCTCAATCACCCGGCTGATTCCAGAGCCTCGCCAGCATGAAGAAAACTTTATTCTAGAGAGACTTCGCCGCGGCGAACGGATAGAGCAGCTCGAGACCCAGCGGCAAACGAAGGATGGCCGCCTGATTGATGTATCGATCACCGTGTGGCCCACCCGCAATGCCCAGGGGGAAATTATTGGCGCTTCAAAAATTGCGCGAGACATTACGGTCCTGAAGGAGCGCGAGCGTGAGATCTCGCGCCTGTCGCGGCTCTACGCCGCCCTCAGCCAGATCAAACAGGCTATTCTCTGGGCCTCCAACCGCGACGAACTGTTTCAAAAGATATGCCAGGCTCTGGTAGATGACGGCAGCTTTTGCCTCGCCTGGATTGGGTGGCAGAATCCAGACACCGGCGGGCTTGAACCCGTGGCCGCGGGCGGCGGCGACAGCGGCCTGCTGCCCAAACTAACTGCCGTCGAGAGCCAGTTCCTGGCCTCTAACCTATCGGTGGGCCTGGCGGTTATGGTGCAGCGATCGGGCCAGCCCTACATCTGCAACGATGCCCTCAGCGACCCAGCCGCTGGCGATCAGCTCGGTGCGATCGCCAGGTTTTGCGCCTCAGCCCATTTCCCCATTCGGGTCAACGGAGCGGTGGAGGGGGTGCTCAATGTCTATGCCGAGCAGCCCAATGTGTTTCACGACAAAGAGATTGCCCTGCTCGAAGAAGTCGCTGGCGATGTTGCCTTTGCCCTCACCACCTTTGCCCGCGACGAGGCCCGCCGCCAGGCCGAGCAGTCTGTGCGCAACGAAAAGCACTTCACCGACACCATGATCGAGAGCATGCCCGGCATTCTCTACTTCTACGATGCCGACGGACGCTTTCTGCGCTGGAACCAAAACTTTGAAACGGTCTCGGGCTACTCGGCTGCCGAAATTGCCCAAATGCAGCCCCTAGACTTCTTCGCGGGCGACGACAAGGCCCGGTTAGCAGATCGGATTGAGGCGGTGTTTACCGGCGGGGAGTTGTCCATCGCCGCCGCCTTTATCACCAAGGATGGCACCGCTATCCCCTATTTTTTTACGGGGCAGCGGGTGCAGTTTGAAGACACCTGGTGCCTGGTGGGGGTGGGCATTGATATATCAGAACGGCGGCTGGCCGAAGCGCAGCTGGCCGAAAGCGAGCGCAAGTACCGCGAACTGGTGGAGCACGCCAACAGCATCATTCTACGGTGGAATGCCGAGGGGCGCATTACCTTTCTCAACGAGTTTGGGCTGCGCTTTTTTGGCTACCCCGCCGAAGAAATTATCGGCCACCACGTGGTGGATACCATCGTGCCGCCCACCGAAAAGGGCGGGCAAGACCTGCAACAGCTGATGGAGAATATCTGCGCTGACCCCGCTGCCTTTGAGCAAAACATCAACGAAAATGTGCGGCGTGACGGCCAGCGGGTCTGGGTCGCTTGGACGAACCGCATTGAGTACGATGCTGAGGGGCGAGTGGTCGAGATTTTTAGCGTTGGCACCGATATGACCGCCCGTCGGCAAGCCGATGCCGAGCGCGAGAAGCGCCACAAGGCCGAGGCCGCCGATCGCATCAAGTCTGCCTTTTTGGCCACCATGAGCCACGAGCTGCGCACGCCGCTCAACTCGATCATTGGCTTTACGGGCATTATTTTGCAGGAGCTGGCCGGGCCGCTCAACGCCGAGCAGAGCAAGCAGCTGACCATGGTGCGCACCAGCGCCCGCCACCTGCTGGCCCTGGTCAACGACGTGCTCGATATTTCTAAAATCGAGGCCGGGCAGCTAGAGGTGGCCTGCGAGCCCTTTGACCTGCACCAGGCGATCGCCAAGGTGGTGGCGATCGTGCAGCCCCAGACCGCCGCCAAAGCATTAGATCTGCGCGTTGAATTGGCCCCTAACCTGGGCGTAGCCGTCACTGACCAGCGCCGATTTGAGCAGATCTTGCTCAACCTGCTGAGCAACGCTATTAAATTTACCGATTGCGGCGAAGTCGCCCTCACCGCAGACTTAGTTACCGCAGACTTAGTTGAAGACCATCCGTCAGCGGCGGCCCGGTCTACGACCCTGCGCCTGCGAGTCTCTGACACCGGCATGGGCATTAAAGCTGAGGATCTGCCATGCTTGTTTCAGCCCTTTCGGCAGATCGACTCGGGACTGGCGCGCAACCACGACGGCACGGGCTTGGGCTTAGCCATCTGTCGCCGCCTGATTGGCCTCATGGGGGGCGAGATTAAAGTCGAGAGTGACTGGGGTAAGGGCAGCACCTTTACTGTAATGCTGCCGCTGCGAGTAATGGATGAACTATGAAAAAAACCATTCTGCTGATCGAAGACAACCCCCAAAACCGCTACCTGGTGAAGTTTTTGCTAGAGACGCGGGGCCACGAAATTCTTCAGGCAGAAACTGGCCCCCAGGGGCTGGAAATGGCTGCCGCCAACCACCCCGACCTAATTTTGCTCGACATTCAGCTGCCCGGTATGGATGGCCACGCCGTGGCCCACGCCCTGAAGAGCGATCCGCAGCTCCAATCAATCCCCATTGTGGCGGTGACGTCCTATGCCATGGTGGGCGATCGCGAAAAATGTCTGGCTGCCGGGGCCGAGGGCTACATCGAGAAACCCATTGACCCCGAGTCGTTTGGGGCCGAGGTGGAGCGGTTTTTGCCCGTCGCCCAGGGAGATGTCGCTCAGGGAGATGTCGCCCCATGAGCCAGGTGCTGATCGTTGACGACAACCCCGAAAATCTCTACCTGCTGCGCATGCTGTTGCAGGGCCACGGCTACACCGTCGAAGAGGCCCGCCACGGGGCCGAAGCCCTGACCAAAGCCCGGCGGCAGCCCCCCGTTCTGATCATCTCTGACCTGCTGATGCCGGTGATGGATGGCTACACCCTGCTGCGCCAGTGGAAGGCCGACGAGCGGCTCAAGGCCATTCCCTTTATGGTCTACACCGCCACCTACACCGACGCCAAAGACGAGCGCCTGGCCCTCGACCTGGGGGCCGATGCCTTTTTGCTCAAGCCCACTGAGCCAGAGGCGCTCATGGCCAGCATCACCGCGTTGCTAGTGCCCCAAGACCCGGCCAACCCCTCGGCCCGCCAACCCCAGATCCAAGAAAACGACCAGCTCAAAGAATACAGTGAGACACTCTTTCGCAAACTGGAGAAAAAAATCGAGGGTTTAGAGCAGAGCAATCGCCGTCTGCGGGCCGAAATCGCCGAGCGCCAGCGCACCGAGGCCGCCCTGCGCGACAGCGAAGCCCGCTACCGCCAGCTGTTTCAAGCTATCACCGATCCACTGTTTGTCTACGATCGCGAAACCCTTGCCTATCTGGCCGTCAACGCCGCCGCTGTAGCCGGGTATGGCTACAGCGACGACGAGTTTTTGACCATGACCATTCAAGATGTGCGTCCTCCTGAGGATGTGCCCGCCTTCCTGAATATGCTGGCTCAGTCGGGAACATCGCTGGAGCAGCGGGGCATCTGGCGGCATCAGAAAAAAACCGGTGAAATCATCAACGTTGAAATCTCCGCCTACGGGCTAACCTTTGCGGGTCGCCCCGCCTGCCTGGTGCAGGCCCGCAATGTGACCGAAAAGCAGCAGCTCGAAGAGCAGTTTCGCCAGGCCCAAAAAATGGAGGCGATCGGTCGGCTGGCGGGGGGCATTGCCCACGACTTTAACAATCTGGTCACCGTCATCAAAGGCTACAGCGAGATTTTGCAGAGCCGCCTGGCTGCCAACGACCCCATGGGCCAGCCCCTGGGCGAAATTCAAAAAGCGGGCGAGCGGGCCGGGGCGCTGACCCGCCAGCTGCTGGCCTTTAGCCGCCAGCAGGTGCTGGCCCCCCAGGTGCTCAACCTCAATGCCGTAGTGCTCGACACCGAGACCATGCTCCGCCGCCTGATTGGCGAAGATGTGATCTTGGTCACCCACCTCAGCCCCACCCTGGGCCAGGTCAAAGCCGACCCCGGCCAGATCGAGCAGGTGTTGATGAACCTGGCGGTAAATGCCCGCGATGCCATGCCCCAGGGCGGTACCCTCACCCTCGAAACCCAGTCGGTGTCGCTGGACGAGGCCTTTTGCCGCAGCCGGGCTGAGCTGCCCCCCGGCAATTACGTCCTGCTGGCGGTGGGCGACACCGGCTGCGGCATCGATGCGGCGACCCAGGCAAAAATGTTTGAGCCGTTTTTTACCACCAAAGCGGTGGGCAAAGGCACCGGTCTGGGTCTGGCGACGGTGCACGGCATTGTGGCGCAGTCGGGTGGCCACATTGCGGTGGAGAGCACGGTGGGCCAGGGCACGATGTTCAGGGTCTACCTACCGCTGGTGCTAGAGCCAGTGCCTCAGGAGCGGGGGGTGGAGCGATCGCGCGTTCTCCCCCAGGGCACCGAAACTGTCTTAGTGGTCGAAGACGAAGACGCCGTGCGCACCCTCGAAATCACCATCTTGCAGCGCTGCGGCTATCGGGTGCTAGAAGCGGCCAACGGCAGCGATGCCCTCCATCTGGCCGAGCAAGAGCCAGGCCCCATTCACCTGCTGATTTCTGACGTGGTTATGCCCCACCTGGGGGGCCGCGAGCTGGCCGAAAAATTGGCCGTTGTGCGGCCAGCCTGTCGGGTGCTGTTTCTCTCGGGCTACACCGACGATACGGTGATTCGCCACGGCGTGCAGGTCGCCGAGTATGCCTTTCTACAAAAGCCGTTTACCTCGGCGGCGCTGGCCCAAAAGGTGCGCCTTGTGTTGGAGGGGGAGGGGATTTAAGGTTCACGGTTGAAGGGGCGGCTCAGGGTTTGAAATAGCGTCAGCCGCCGTTGAGAAGCCATAAGAGGGGATGCTGTGGGGGAATTGTTGAGCTAATCGTAACCTGAGATCTTGGGCAGTGCTGATGCCGACCAGCCTGGCATTCGGTTGTCAAAAATTGAGTGCTAGCATAATGCCAGCATTCCACCGTGGTGGTGTAGCAAACGTCTAACCCTGCTGAGAAGGTAACGCGATGAAATGGCGTGTGGTGCTTGAACCTGATACAGAAACTGGAGATTGGGCTATCTGGTGCCCTAAATTGCCGGGTTGCGTTTCTGCGGGTGAAACAGAGCAGGAAGCTTTAGGTAACATTCGAGAAGCGATTGAACTTTATCTTGAGGCAGAACCCCTTAATTTAGAGCCTGGTTCGGTGTTGCGGGAGATCCTCGTCTGATGGTTTTTGCAGTATTTTGCCCCCTATCGACAGGATTTGCCCGTGGCGCTGCTACTGGTCGCCATTGGGGCCACTACCCAGGCGAATAAATAAAAGGTAGGTTTTCATCAAGAGATTGTTAATGCGTAAACAAATTGTCGAATACACCTCGCCCCTAGATGCGTTGATTGCCTTAGCCAAGCAACTGAAAATCTACGAAATTCAGTACGAAATGGACTCCTCTGAATTCTTTGCAAAGTACAGTCAGGGAGAAACCACCGACGACGAAGACTTTGTTGAGTGGGCTGGCAACTACCAGCACTACTTGGTCCTACATCAAGAACTCGAAGACAGGCTGCAAAATGTCGCGTAGTGTTCTGCTGGCTTACTTTGAAGACATTGAGCAGCAGTTATTCGCGTTATCCAATCTCTATGTTGAGCAGTTCGACGCCACTATCCTGACAGCAGAACGAGCTAACCTCAAGCTGCGGCTGCGGTTCAAAGGCAGATATCTGCTGGCCATCAGCGAAGCCCTACAGGTTGTGGATGGTCAAATTACACAGATTGACTATCGCTATCACTTCCAGGATGAGAATAATCAGGTGATCTTTCGCTACGACAGCACCCCTCATTTTCCTGACCTACCTACCTTTCCCCACCACAAACATCTCCCCGGAACCGTTATCTCTGCCAAAAAGCCTGACCTCACTCAAGTGTTCCAAGAAGCGAGCACCCTTGCCGAAGCCAAAAACTAAGGAAATTTCGCATCTCGGACAGGTCAGCCTCACTCAGCTGGCTAGCTAAGAGCAAAAAACTGCCAAAAACGCTGCTTTTGACCTCCAGAATTGAGGAACAACCACCGATGACCCTTGCTACAGCCGCCCATCTCCCAGCAGACTCTAAGCCCAAGCTATCGACGGTGGGGCGGTTTTTGCGGTATTTTGCCCCCTACCGAGCAGATTTGCCCGTGGCGCTGCTGCTGGTCGCCATTGGGGCGACGACCCAGGCGATCGGGCCGCTGCTGATTGGCTGGGCGATCGACAACCTGATTTTGGCGGGCAACCTGCCGGGGCTGCTGTGGATGCTGGGGGCGCTGACGGCGATCTATATCGTCGGCGTGTGGGCGATTCGGGGGCAGATCTGGCGCATGGGGAGCATTGTGCAGCGGCTGCTGGGCCAGCTGCGGCAGGATATTTTTGACAAGGTGCAGAGCCTGCCGGTGAGCTTCTTTGACCGCAGCGAAGCAGGCGATCTGATGAGCCGCCTGCTCAACGATGTGAATACGGTGAACCAGGCCTTTGGCCTGACCATTCCCCAGGTGCTGGGCCAGACCTTTAGTTTGGTTGGCATTATCATCGCCATGATCTCGATCAATCTACAGCTGGGGCTGCTGAGCAACCTGGTGGTGCCGCTGATGATTTTTACCACGGGGTTTTTCTCCCGCTGGGCAAGAAGCCGGTTTCGGGTCACCCGGCAGACCATTGGCGACCTGTCGGCCAAGCTCGAAGAAGACATTGGCAGCGTCAAGGAGGCCCAGGCCTTTAACCGCACCCAGTTGAATATCGAAGAGTTTGACAGCCTAAATGCGGCGAACCGTCGGGCCAACGTGCAGGCGGTGGCGGTGACGGCGGCGTTTTTGCCCTCCATCGACTTTCTCAACACCCTGGCGACGGCGGGGGTGATGGCCTACGGGGGCTATCTGGCGGTGACCGGGGTGATGACCGTGGGCACGGTGACCGCCTTTGTGCTCTACGTACAGCAGTTCTTTCGGCCCATCCAAATTCTCAGTCAGTTCTATACCCAGGCCCAGTCGGCGCTGGCGGGGCTAGACCGGATATTTTTGCTGCTGGATGAGCCGGCTACGCTGCAAGATGCGCTTAACGCCACGGAGATGCCGCCTATCGAGGGCGAAGTGCGCTTTGACTCGGTGGGCTTTGGCTACACCCCCAACCAGCGGGTGCTGAACGGGGTCAATCTCTGCGCCCAGCCGGGGCAGATGGTGGCCCTGGTGGGGCCGACGGGGGCGGGCAAGAGCACGATCATTAACTTGATTATGCGGTTTTACGATGTGTCGGAGGGGGCGGTGCGCATCGACGGGGTGGATGTGCGCGGTGTGACCCAGGCCAGCCTGCGCCGCCAGATTGGCATTGTGCTGCAAGACAATTTGCTGTTTAGCGGCACGGTGGCCGAAAACATTGCCTTCGGTGCGCCCCAGGCCAGCCAGGCCGACATTGAGGCGGCGGCCCAGGCGGCGAATGTGCATGAGTTCATCACCTCGCTGCCCCAGGGCTACAGCACTCGCCTAGGGGAGCGGGGCACACCCCTGAGCCAGGGCCAGCGGCAGCTGGTGAGCATTGCCCGCGCGGTGCTGATTGACCCGCGCATTTTGCTGCTCGATGAGGCCACTAGCAGCATTGATACGCGCACCGAAAAGCTGGTGCAGGATGCGATCGCCGCCCTCCTGCAAAACCGCACCAGCTTTGTGATTGCCCACCGGCTCAGCACCGTTACCCAGGCCGACCAGGTGTTGGTGATTCAGCAGGGGGCCATTGTCGAGCAGGGCACCCACGCCGAGCTAGTGGCCCGTGGGGGCATCTACGCCAATCTCTACAGCTTGCAGCTCGGGGCCGATTAGGGATAGACAAAGGCGCTCTGGGGAGGTTTTGGGCAGCGATTTCTCTACAATACACAGCGAGATAATAGGTAAGGAGGTTTGCTGTGGAGCCTGGGCAAAACCAACGCAAGCCGACGCTGATCGGGTTTTCTGCCGTGCTGATGTGGGCCACCCTGGCCCTGTTGACTGATCTCAGCGGTACGGTGCCGCCGTTTCAGCTGACGGCAATGGCGTTTACTATTGCATTCTTAATCGGGGTAATGGCCTGGGTGCGGGCGGGGGGCAATGTGCTGCGGCACCTGCGGCTGCCCTGGCGGGTGTGGGGGCTGGGGGTTGGCGGGCTATTTGGCTATCACTTTTTCTACTTCATGGCGCTGCGCCAGGCCCCGGCGGTGGAGGCGAGTTTGATTGCCTATCTGTGGCCGCTGCTGATTGTGTTTTTTTCGGCGCTGCTGCCGGGGGAGCGGCTGCGGTGGTTTCACGGGGCGGGGGCGATCGCCGGTTTTCTCGGTGCAGGTCTGCTGGTCACCAAAGGCGAGGGATTCAGCTTCGATGCCCAATACACCACGGGGTATCTGGCGGCGCTGGTCTGCGCCCTCACCTGGGCGGGCTACTCGATTCTCTCCCGCTACTTTGGGGCGATTCCGACTAACGCGGTGGGCGGTTTTTGTGGAGCGACGGCGGTGCTGGCCTGGGTCTGCCACGGCCTGTTTGAGACCACGGTTGTGCCCGTGGGGTGGGAGTGGGTCGCCATTATCGCCCTGGGGCTGGGGCCGGTGGGGCTGGCCTTTTTTACCTGGGACTATGGGGTGAAGCGCGGCAATATTCGGGTGCTGGGGGCGCTGTCCTACGCAGCTCCCCTACTCTCGACGCTGCTGTTGATTGCCTTTGGGCGGGCAGAGGCCACAGCGGTGGTGGGGCTGGCCTGTGGGCTAATTGTGGGCGGAGCGCTGCTGGCAACGCTCGATTTCTTTTGGTCGGGGGCTGACAAAACGCCAGGATAATTCTCAGCGGCGACCGGCGCGCCAGCCCAGCACCAGCGTCGCCCCCAGCAGCAGCGGCGTTAGCCAGTCGCCCCAGCGCATGTAGGGGGTGAGGGTTTGGCGGCGCTCTAGCTCGGCGCGGTGGGTGAGATAGGTTTGGGGTTCCCCCAGCCAGAGGGTGCGGCCATGGTTGTCGACTACGCCCGAGAGGCCGGTGTTGGTGACGCGGATGGCCCAGCGATCGCTCTCCACCGCCCGCAGCACGTCAAACCCGTGCTGCTGCACCATCATCCAAACCGGGTAGGGGTCGTTGTTAGAAGCGGTGATAATGAACTCGCCCCCCGCCCGGGTCTGGGGGCGAAACAAACGGCTGTAGGCTGACTCGTAGCAGATGCCGACCGTGCCCTGGCCCAGGCTGGTGATAAATGCTTGCCGGGGCGCTCCCGGCACCAGGTAAGCATCCAGGGGCGACAGGCGGCTGATCAATCGGCCCAGCACCGCCTCAAAGGGAATGTATTCGCCCAGGGGCACCAGCTGCACCTTGTCGTAGCGCCCGTAGGTCTGGCCGTCGGGGCGAATTTCGAGCAGGCTCTGGGTGTACTGCGATCGCCCTG
>JBBSLR010000039.1:0-11410 GCA_038255045.1 Phormidesmidales cyanobacterium | reverse complement strand
GTGATAGCCCGGTGGCTAACTGGCGCTGGTGCAGGGCCACCAGGCCCCAGTGCAGGTGCAGGTCTTGGCCAATGGCGGCCAGGGGGGGAATGCGATCGCGATAGCCCTCGCTCACCCGTTGATAAATGCTCTCCTTGATGGTCAAATTGAGCACCATGCGCCGCTCAATCGTCATTTTTTGATCGTAGCCGCCGTCCCAGATGGTGCGGTAGGCCAGACATTCGTTAATAAAAACGGCATCGCCAAAGTCTGCCAGTCTCACCCAGGCGTTGATGTCGGCGTAGTTCATCATGAGATTTGTATCCCAGCCGCCCGCCTGCAATAGGGCGTCGCGGCGGGCGGCCACCTGGGCCGGGGTGCCAAAGGGCACCTGATCCATCAGCATGCCGTAGTGGATGGCGCTCTGGGGAATGTAAAACACCTGGCCAGGGCCGGTGGCGGGGGTGCGGCGCAGCTCATGGCCCTGGCCATCGACCTGAATGGCCTGGCAGGAGCAAAGAGCCGCCTGGGGGTGCTGGGTGATCGCCGCCGTCATCTTCTCAATGCAGTCTGGGGCCAGATAGTCGTCGTCATCCAAAAATTTGATCCAATCGCCGCTGGCGGCGGCCACACCATGATTCACGGTGGCGGCATGGTTGAGGTTTTGGGCATTGCGGTGGTAGACCACGCGATCGCCCAAACTGCGCACGTAGGCCTCGGTGCCGTCGGTCGAGGCATCGTCGGCCACGACCACTTCGCAGGGCAGGGTTTGGTCGAGGGCAGATGCGATCGCCCGCTTCAGCAGCGCCACCCGGTTGTAGGTGGTGATCACCACGCTAAATGTCATCGCCTCCCTCTCAACTCGCCCAGCGCAAAGAGTGCTGCTTACGCCCCCAGAATTCCCCACCAGGAGAGCCAAGACCCCAGGGGGGGCGAAATTATTACGGAGATTTCCATTTATCGGATAACCGTAGGGCTGGAAAGACGCTAACTTGATCTTACGCCAAAGGTCTATCTGTTAGGCTGGCTCACTAAGGCTGCGGGGGCAACGGGATGGTGGTGCGATCGCAGATTCAGCCCAGAAGTGCTTCGGCAGCTTTTGGGGTCACCGATACACGTCTCGCCGATGACCAACTTTGACAACCAAG
Source organism: Phormidesmidales cyanobacterium (assembly GCA_038255045.1). Classification (GTDB taxonomy): domain Bacteria; phylum Cyanobacteriota; class Cyanobacteriia; order Phormidesmidales; family Phormidesmidaceae; genus Nodosilinea. Next base: position 10,283 of record JBBSLR010000039.1, on the reverse strand, counting down.
ACCAACAATTGGTCATCTTCTATGGCGTAAATAATTCGGTAATTGCCTACTCGAATGCGATAGAGGCCATCCTCGCCTGCAAGTTTAACCATCCCGGATGGGCGAGGTTCGTTTGCTAAAGCGTCAATTTTGGGTTTGAGTCGCTGCTGCTCTTGAAGGGGGATGGCTTTAGATTGTTTTGCGGCTGGCTTCGCGAACTCAATGCGATAGATCTGCGATAGGTCATAGACCGGCTTCCGCTTTCAGTGCTTCCCAGGGAATGGTGCCTTCAGCCGCAACTGAAGCTAGCGCCTCGCGGGCCTCCAGAATATCGACTTTGTCTTCTGTCTCCTTAGCCTTGAGAAACTGTAGAAAGTCAAGCAACTCAACGAGCAAAGGATCTGAGGCATCATCAATTTCTTGAATGAGCAACTCCTTGAGTGTCATCGGTTTACTCTCCTTAGCGGGCTGAATTGAAGCTTTGATGCAAAACTCGACTCCTGACATCGTAACAAGCCTATAGGGTGTCGCATCACCCCCTAAACCGCGCCAGCCCACTTGACGCGTCAAAGCCAACACAGTATTTACAGTTCTGGTAGAAGATGGCACAAATACCACGAGAACCTGGTTTCTGGTTGGCTTAGGCGGTGCCAGATTGCTCAAGCTAAGAGTGCTTCCTAGAAGCCGTGGATGCCTGTTTCTGGATCGCACCCATCAGACGCCCTAGCGCATCGTTGGCGACATCTGCCTTGAGAAACAGCTCAGCACATCACTGCGCCCAGGCATCAAGATAGTTTCAAGACGGCCATAAAGGCTTCCTGGGGCACGTCCACCGTACCGATCGCCTTCAGCCGCTTCTTGCCCTTGGCCTGCTTTTGCAGCAGTTTCTTTTTGCGAGAAATATCGCCGCCGTAGCACTTGGCCAGCACGTCTTTGCGCAGGGCCGGAATGCTCTCGCTGGCCACCACCCGACTGCCGATCGCCGCCTGAATGGGGATCTTGAACTGGTGGCGCGGAATCAGTTCCTTGAGCTTTTCGACTAGGGCTTTGCCGACGTAGTAGGCCTTGTCGCGGTGCACAATCGAGGCCAAAGAATCGACCGGTTCGCCGTTGATCAGAATGTCGAGCCTTGACAGGTGATTTTCGCGGTAGCCAATCAGGTGGTACTCCATGCTGGCATAGCCCTTGCTGCGCGACTTCATCTGGTCAAAAAAGTCGGTGACCACCTCGGCCAGGGGCAGCTCATAGATCAGGGTGGTGCGGCCCTGGGCTAGGTATTTCATATCTTTGAACTCGCCCCGGCGGCCCTGGCACAGCTCCATTAGCGCCCCCACATAATCTTCGGGGGTGATCATGTCGAGCTGCACGTAGGGCTCTTCGATTTTTTCGCGGGCCTGGGGGTCGGGCAGGGTGCTGGGGTTGTCGATTTCGAGCACTTCGCCCTGAATGGTGGTGACTTTGTAGATTACCGAGGGGGCGGTGGTGATCAAATCGAGGTTGTACTCGCGCTCCAAGCGCTCCTGCACAATTTCCATGTGCAAGAGGCCCAAAAAGCCGCAGCGAAAGCCAAAACCCATGGCGCTGGAGGTTTCTGGCTCGTATTGCAGGGCGGCGTCGCTGAGGCGCAGTTTCTCTAGGGCCTCGCGCAGTTCTTCAAACTGGTCTGAGACGATGGGGAAAAGACCGCAGAAAACCATGGGTTTGGCTTCGGCGTAGCCCGGTAGGGCTTCTGTCGCCGGATTTTGCACCAAGGTAATCGTGTCGCCGACGCGGGCATCTTCCACCGCTTTGATCGAGGCAGCAAAATACCCCACTTCCCCGGCGTGGAGTTCATCGACCTCGATTTGGGTGGGAGCCAGCACGCCTAGCTCGTCAACTTCGTACTCTTTGCCCGAGGCCATCAGCCGCACTTTGTCTTTACGGCTAACGGTGCCGTCCATCACCCGAAAGTAGACGATTACGCCTCGGTAGGGGTCGTAGTAGCTGTCGAAGATCAGCGCCCGCAGGGGCTGATCGACGGTGTCGGCGGGGGGCGGCACCAGGTAGACGATGGATTCTAAGATTTCGTCAATGCCAACCCCTTGTTTGGCGGAGGCGAGAATGGCACCGCTGCAGTCGAGGCCGATGATGTCTTCGATTTCTTGCCTGATGCGCTCGGGTTCGGCCCCGGGCAGATCAATTTTGTTGAGAACAGGGATGATTTCGAGGTCGTTCTCAAGGGCCAGGTAGACGTTGGCCAGGGTTTGAGCCTCGACCCCCTGGGAGGCATCGACCACCAGCAGTGCGCCTTCGCAGGCGATTAAAGAACGGGACACCTCATAGGAAAAATCGACGTGGCCTGGGGTGTCGATCAGGTTGAGCACATAGTCTTTGCCGTCTTGAGCCTTGTAGTTCATGCGGGCGGCCTGGAGCTTGATGGTGATGCCCCGCTCCCGCTCTAGATCCATGCTGTCGAGGAACTGGGCTTTCATATCGCGATCGCTGACCGTGCCCGTGCGCTGGAGCAGGCGGTCGGCCAGGGTAGATTTGCCGTGGTCGATGTGGGCAATGATCGAAAAATTGCGAATCTGAGAGACGGGAACCTCGGTCATACGAAGGCTTATCCAGCGGTTGAAATTTTTGGAATTTACAGTCTTTAATATTGTAAGCCCTGGCCTGGGCGAATGCTCACGGGGGGCGATTCCTGGAATGGGTCGCGATCAACTTGTTATGTCAACATCCCAAGACCTCCACCCAGACGGACATGGCGGACTAGCGCTAAACCCAACCGTCCCAGGGCTTAGACTGGAGACATCCACAACTTAATTTGGCGCTGAGGGCACCCACTATGCAAAACTCTACATCCCCTGCCGGCGAGCGGTCGGCGGAAAAAGTTGACCTCTCGGTGCAAATTGATAAGGACTTGCTCGACCAGGTGGCTCACCTGTCCTCTGACCCCGGCAAGGTGATCGAGGTGGCGCTGCGTCAGTGGCTACGGGGCGATCGCCGTTACGAAGATGACCTGGTGCGCCACCTGCCCCGCAACCCGGCGGTGCCGCCCAAGGGCGAGTGGAATGACTGATAGGCAGACATAGGCAAATATTCTCACCTGCGGCCAATTGCTCGTTAACTAGAGCCATCGACCGGGTTGGTTGGATAACATGGAAACGTCAATACTGCTTGCGCCCATGCGATCGCGACCTTCCATTCCCCCCTTGGCCGATGCCGGTAGGGCCGACTCAGGTGAGCCTGTTTCGGCCTGGATGATGGTGCTCAGCCCCAGCGGTGTGGTCGAGTCGATGCAGGCGGTGGGTGCTAAAGCACTGCCGGCGGCGCTGACGGTGAACTGGGTGGGGCGATCGCTGGGCGAGATTGTCTCTTTCTCAACCTCCCACGCCCTGGGCCAGGCGCTCAACACCCTGGCGGTGAGCCATGAAGCGGTGCAGCTCCCCGGTCGTTGCCCGCTCGGTTCCCACAGCATTGACCTGCATTGGGTGCTCCAGCCCTTGGTAGGGCCTGACGGGGCGCTGTTTCGCGTCGCGGCCACGGGCTACCTGGCCGACCTCCATGGCCTGGCCGAAAGCCCCTGGCTGCGGGCTGTGGCCTCCCCGCTGGTGACCTCCGAGGCCGTGGCCGATCGGGGCACCCAGCTTCAGACCTACTCGCCCCGGCTCAACCAGATCACCCGCAACGTCCGCTGGACGCTGGATCTAGACATCATTCGCCAGCAGACCGTCGAAGGGCTGGGCGATCTATTTGGGGTTGAGCGCTGCCTGGTGTGCAGTTGCGAAGCCGCCCCCACCATGGCCCCCGAAGCGGCCACCATAGCCGCCGAATACCTGCGCGCCGATCACCTGCCCACCTGGTATGGGCAGGTCTGGCTTTTGGCTGAGACCCCCTGCCTCAATGCCGCCGCCCAGGCATCAGTGGCGGTGGTGCCCCCCCGCCAGCCCGCCGACCCCGCCACGGTGGCGGTCGCGACCCGCTACCAAAACACCATCAATGGGTTCATCGTGCTCCACGACCGGCCCAGCCGCATCTGGTCAGACATTGAGCTAAATCTGCTCACCGACCTGGCCGATCAGGTGGGCACGGCGATCGCCCACGCCACCCTGTTTAGCGAAAGCCACGCCCTGGCGATTAAGCTCCAGCAGGCCAACGCCAGCCTGATGGAAAAGCAGCGCGAGTTTCAAGAAGCCCGTCGCCAGGCCGAAGAAGCCCGCCAGCAGGCCGAAGAAGCCTCTCGCCTGAAGAGCGAGTTTTTGGCCAACACCTCCCACGAGCTGCGCACCCCGCTCAACGGCATGATCGGCTTTCTCAAGCTGGTGCTCGACGGCATGGCCGACGACCCCGCCGAGCAGGTAGAATTTATCGAAGAGGCCCACAAGTCAGCCATTCACCTGCTACAGCTGATCAACGACGTGCTCGACATTGCCAAGATCGAAGCGGGCAAAATGCAGATCGACATGGGGCCAGTGAGTCTGAAGGAGCTGCTGGCCGATGTAGAAAACTTTATTCGCCACCAGGCCGATCAAAAAAAGCTGTACTTCAAGATTTTGTTGCCCGCCACCCGTGACGATATCACCCTCAACGGCAACTACCAGCGACTGTTTCAGGTTTTCATCAACCTGGTGGGCAACGCGATCAAGTTCACCCACGAGGGGGGCGTCACCGTCAGCGCCTAGGTGAAACCTCAAAAGGTTGAGCACCAGGGCAAACCCTGGCCCGGCCTGGTCAAAATTAGCGTCGCCGACACCGGCATCGGCGTGTCGCTCGAAAAGCAAGATCGACTGTTTCAGAGCTTTAGCCAGGTCGACGGCGATCGCACCCGGCAGTACGGCGGCACTGGCCTAGGCCTGGCGATTTCCCAGCGTCTGGTCGAAGCCATGGGCGGCGTGGTGCAGTTCATCAGCATGGGCGAGGGTCTAGGCTCCACCGTCACCTTCACCGCCCTGCTCTACCAAGCACCGGTGGTGATCGATAAAGACCCCCTATATCCGCCGAATTAAAAGATCGTCACCGGAATGAGCGAGAAATTCATCAAAGCTAAGTGGCTTCTGCTGAATTGCTTTATCGACTGCAATAGTCATAGATCAACCCTAGGATTGGTTAGTTTATTAAGTTTTTTCTTATACCCTTGAGGCAAGTTGGCATTTTACGACGCAGACGGCATTTTGAATTAAAGTAATACCCCTGCGATCGCAGACTTCGGCCCCAGCTCGCCACCAGACTCGCAAACAGCCAGACTCACAAACAGCCAGACTCGCAAACCTTAGGGTGCTCTTGAGGATTAACCCATGATTTTTCAGCTTCCCCCGACTCCGCCGCCCACCCATGCCACCGTCTTTGTAGGGGCAACCATCAGTTCAGAATGTGCCAGGGGCAGCCGCGACTGCTTTCCTAAGGATCGCGTTGGCGCTGCACCCGAAGTTGCGATCGCCCTAGCACCCCAACCTATGCGGCTAGTTTTGGCCCCTTTGTGACCTCCTGAAGCTCAGGTTTAATCCTGCGGCGGCCGGTATTTACAATTTATTCACTGCCCCAGCAAAAAGCCGCTGAAGCTAGCCTCAGCGGCTTTTTGCTGGGGCTAGCGTGGGGTGCAGCGCGTCTAGATCTAGGGTAGAGGCAGCGGCGGCTAGGGCCTCGGTCGACTCGGGGCTAGGCAGGTAGGGCAAGACCCCCAGCACCGGGGTTTGGGCCAAACTGGCGATGAAATCTGCCGGTGCCCACTGGCCGATCTGCTCGGCGGTGCAGGGCTGGGGGCAGTTGAGCACTATCCCCAATAGGTCAATGCCTTGCTGGCGAGCGAGGGCCACGTTGGCCATGGCCTGGGCAATCGCCCCCAGTTTTACCGGCACCACCAGCACCACCGGCAGGTGCCAGGCCGCCGCCAGATCGGCCACGGTCAGCTCGTAGGTGACCGGCGAGCCCAGCCCGCCCAGCCCCTCGACCAGCACCCAGGGATGCTGCTGGGTGCTGGCCTCTAGGGCGCGCCAGGCCAGGGTGAGATCGACCGAACGGCCCTCCAGATCGGCGGCCAGGGGCGGAGCCAGGGGAGCCTTAAAGTACTGGGGGTTAATCACATCTAGGGAAATCTCAGGGAAAAACAGGCGGTGGTACAGCTCGCGATCGCCCGCCCCCGCCTGAAACGGCTTGAGCACCGCCGGGGCCTGGGCGGGCCGATACTTCTGCCAGTAGGCCAGCAGGGCGCTGGTCACCACGGTTTTACCCACATCGGTGTCGGTACCCGCCACCAGCAGAGCATTCAAAGAAGCCATAGGAGAGCCATCGGGAGGATTGAAGGTCAAGAAAGGATTGGCAGAAAAGGGGTGGCGGGGCTAATTGACCGACACCTGCAGCGTGTAGTTCGAGGGCCGGGCCGACTTGACATCGACGATGTAGTCGCCGCTGGTGGGCAGCTGCCCCTGCCATGAGAGCACCCGCGACGCATCGGGAATCATCTCGCCGTTGGGGAAGCGCACGTCTAGGGTGACCGGGCCGCTGACGTTGGGCAGCGATAGGGCCAAAATTTGCCCCTCCTGGGCATTGATGATGTAGCGCCGAATGCGGTCTTCGTTGACCTGCCCCGACACCTGTACATCGGTGCGCCCCGGCGGAATCTGCACCCGCTGCTCGACCACGTTGGCCCCTGGGTTGGGGTCAGGCCCTGGCGCTGGCGGCGGCGTAACGGCAGGGGGCGGCTCGACGGTGGGCTCGGGCTGGGGGTCTACGGTGGGTTCGGGCTGAGGCTGGGCGCTAAGGCTGACCTCTAGCTCGTAGTCGCTCTCTTCTAACCCCTGCACGGGCCGCAGCTGCACGGTGTATTCGCCGGCAGCGGGTAGGGTGCCCTGCCAGTTGGGCACCCGCTGAGCTGAGTTGTCGACGGGCTGCCCCTGGGGGTCGAGCACGGTCAGCAGCACCCCTTCGCCCTGCATTCTGGCCAGCAGCACCTGACCCTCGGTGGCGCTGATGCGGTAGTTAATGGTTTCGTTGCGACGCAGGCTGCCCGATACGGTGCTGTCTTCGCCCGGCGCAATGGCCAGGTTCTGGTTGTACTCTACCGGGCTGTTTTCGGGGGTGGGTTCAGGGGTAGGCGGGGGCTGGGGGGTGGGCTGGGGGTCAATGGTGATCTCGGGGGTGGGGGCGGGGGCGGGGGTGCGGTTGAGCAGGCTCACCACCGTCCAGCCACCCAGGCCCGCCAGCAGGGCCAGAACGCCGCCAATCACCGCCACCGCCCAGGGGTTTTCCCACACGGAGGTGGGTTCGGCCAGTGGCACCGGGGCCGCATAGTGGGTAGCGGGGGGCGGTGCCGCCACCTGGGTGGGCTGGTACGGTCGCCCCACCGCCACGGTTCTCATCTGGGAAGGGGGCGGGGCGGGCCGACCGGCGATCGCCCCCACCGTGCCTATGGTGCCCACAGCACCCAGGGCCTGGGCCATCTCGCTGACCGACTGGTAGCGATCGCCCGGTCGGTAGCTGGTGGCCCGCCGCAGCACCTGAAGCAGGCCGGGGCTGAGGGTGTTGGGCAAATTCCAGGTGAGGTTGACATCGTCAAAGGTTTCCTGGGGTTCTTTGCCGGTGAGCAGCACAATGGCGGTTACCGCCAGGGCGTAGAGGTCGCTGCTGGGGTAGGCCCGGCCCGACTGCATTTGCTCGCTGGGGGCGTAGCCCAGCTTGCCCACGGAGGTGGCCTGGCTGTGGCTGCCCGGCGGCTGAATGCGGGTGACCACTTCTTTGACCACGCCAAAGTCGATCAGCACCGGCAGGCTGTCGGCGCGGCGCTGCATGACGTTGTCGGGGCTAATGTCGCGGTGAATGATGCCCTTACCGTGGATGTGGGCCAGCACCGGCAAAATTTGCTGCAAAAACTGCCGCACCTCGGCCTCAGAGAAGGTCATGCCCTGCTGCAAGCGCTGGTTGATCAGATCGCGGTAGGTGACCCCGTCGATGTAGTCTTGCACCAAAAAGAGGCGCTGATTTTCTTCAAAAATGGCCTGAAATTTGGGAATCTGCGGATGCTCAATGTTTTAGAGAATGGTGGCTTCGCGCTGGAACAGCTGCAGCGCCTTGTCGGAGAACTGATCGCCCTGCTGGGGTTCGAGTTCTTTAACAGCGCAGCGCTCGTTGAAGCGGCCCATATCTTCGGCTAGGTAGGTGCGCCCAAACCCCCCGTGCCCCAGCTCTTGCAGCACGCGGTAGCGATTTTGAAGCGTAGTACCAGGGGTCAAAATGGGTTGCATAGCGTTCGGAGCGATTCGGGGGCGAAGAGTGTGGGTCTTGAAACCGGGTGGTCAGTAGAAGCGCTACACCAGTTTACAGTAGGATTACCGACCGCGCCCCAAGCCATCCAGGGCCGGAATCTACGCCGCCAGCGGGGAGGAAGTCCCTACTGGAGGAATGCCCGCCCCTTTGCGACAATAAAGACTGCTGAGCCGTCGGGTGCAGGTGTAAGGAGCGCGGTGCTGGGGACAGTTCCCAGGGCTGGCGATCGCAGCCTCATCCCAAGCTAACGAAATGCTTCTTCTCATCGCGTGGGGCCAGGGGGCCGCAACTAGGCAGCGCAGGCGTCGCCGTAACCTTTTTCGGGCTGCACGTGTTTCGTCGCACCAGTTTCGTCGCGCTAATTTCATCGCACCAGTTCCGTCGCGCTAATTTCATCGCATCATTTCATCACATTACAAGGGCAGTCAGGTCATGGGGCTAGAGGCAATAGATCAGGCGAAAACCACCACCAATACCGCCGCCGAACTCAAGCCCAGGGCGGGCTTCAAGGTTATAAATCGTTTCAGGCCCAGCCTGGCGCTGCCCAGCCTGCTCAAGCAGCCGCTGCTGGTGGGTGGCCTGGGGCTATCGGCCACCCTGGCGCTGGTGGGCAGTGCCCATTTCAACCCCCTAGATAGCTCTACGCTGCTGAGCGCCCTTGCCCTGGGGTCGGGGGTGTGGTGGTGGCGACGGGGCGATCGCCCCCCGGCTGCCCCCAAAGCCGTTGCCCCCCCGGTGGTTGATCTCGCGCGCGCAGAAGCTGAGCTGACTTCCTTGCTGGCCCTGATCGACAGTCTGGCCGCAGAATCTGAGCTGGCCAGCCCGGCGGCGGTTTCCCCAGCGGCCCTTGCCGCCCATCGTCAGGAGCAGCAGGCGCTGATCGCAGAGCTAGATCGTCAGGTGCTGCGGGTGGCGATCGCAGGCGACCCCCGCACCGGCAAAACCACTCTACTCTCCCTGCTAGCCGCCGCTGAGATGTATCCTGACCTAGCCTTTGAGGAGGTATCTCTCACCGCTGCTCTCAATGGGCTAGGCCCCGACTGGCTAGGCTACGACGGCCTGCTGCTGCTCACCGATGGCGACATTACCGCCAGTGCCTTGACCCTGCTGCGCGATCGCCTGATCGCAGGTCAGGGGGCGGTGCTGGTATTTAACAAGCAAGACCACTACGACGCTGCCGACCAGCAAACCATTCTCACCCAGCTGCTGCACCAGGTGGACACCCTGCCCGCGGCGGTGCCCGTGGTGGCCACCGCCGCCGCCCCGCGCCCGATCAAAGTGCGCCGTCACCAGACCGACGGCAGCTTTGCCGAAACCCTAGAAACCCCGGCAGCGGCGATCGCCGATCTCACCGCCGCCCTGGACGAGGCGATCGTGGCCGAGCGCCCTGCCCTGGTGGCGGCTACGGTGCTGCGCCGCACCCAGGCCCTAGGCCAGCGGGTGCAAACTGATCTAAACCGGGTGCGGCGCGATCGCGCCCTGCCCCTGATCGACCAGCTCCAGTGGGTGGCCGGGGCCGCCGCCTTTGCCAACCCCGTGCCCACCCTCGACCTGCTGGCCACCGTCGCCATCAACGGCCAGCTGATTATGAACCTGGGCAAACTCTACGGCTTTAACCTCAACCTCGACGAAGCCAAAACCGCCGCCGGCACCCTGGCCAGCCTCACCGTCAAGCTGGGCCTGGTCGAGCTCTCGACCCAGGTGCTCACCGCCGTGCTCAAAGGCCACTTTGCCACCTACGTAGCCGGAGGCCTGGTGCAGGGGCTGAGCGCCGCCTACCTCACCCGCATGGCCGGGCTGAGCCTAGTCGACTACTTTGAGCAGGCCGCCCTGGCGGGCACCCCCACCACCGACCTGTCCTGGGAATCCATTGGCCAGCGGCTGCAAAGCACCATCCAGCAAAATCGCCAGCTTAGCCTGCTGCAAACCCTGACCAAGCAGGGCATCGACATTCTCAAACCCGCCCAGCTGCCTGCCAGCACCGCCCCGGCGGTGGAGTTGACGGCTGAGCCGGTGGCTGAGCCGGTTGTCGTCGTTGAGGGGAAGTGAGTGGGTGAGTGGGT
>JBBSLR010000038.1:0-11546 GCA_038255045.1 Phormidesmidales cyanobacterium | reverse complement strand
TTGGCGCTGGCTTTGGCCAGATCGAGGTGCGCGCCCGCCGTCCCTACCGGGTGCTAGACTCGGCCCAGTACAGCCTAGATGAGCATCTGCTGCTAGAAAGCTTAGATACAGTGTCGTTTAAGGTGCCGATTCCCGCCGATGGGGCCTGCATTTTTACGGGCAAAACGGCGGTGTATACCGGCCCAGAAACTTTCTTTGACGACGAGGCTGGCCACTACCTGAGCCGGGGGGTGCCCTCAGCGGTGTGTGACAAGACGGCTAAAAACCTGGGCAGCTACCCCAATGTGCTGGTGACCGGGTCTACCTGGCACTATGACGGGGGCGGGTGCTGCTAGGCGAGATTCGTCTTCTCGGTGGCCTCACCGCTGCCATACCAGATAGCTTCGATCGCAGCCGCAGCGGCAACGGGGTCGGCGTCGCCGTCGAGGCACTGGGTAATGTGCCCCAGCTTGCGGCCGGGGCGAAGGCCTTTGGTATACCAGTAGAGGTTGGCCTGGGGCAGCTGCTTGAGGGCCGCCAGCTTTTGGTGATGCGACTCTTCAGATGTGTCTAGGCCGAGCAGGTTGACCATGATCGCCTGGGGGCAGATCAGGCGGGTGGGGGTGAGGGGGCGATCGCCCACTGCCCGCAGCTGCTGCTCAAACTGTGAGGTCTCACAGGCATCGAGGCTATAGTGGCCCGAGTTGTGGGTACGGGGGGCGATTTCGTTGATCAGCACCCGGTCGTCTTGGGTGAGAAAGCACTCGATGCCGACAATGCCGACCAGCTGGAGCTGTTCCACCAGGGCACGGGCAATGCTCTCCATCGTTGCCGCGACAGCAGGGCCAACCCTGGCCGGAGCCAAGACGCGACGGCAGATTTGATCGACCTGCTGGGTTTCCACCGTAGGGTAAACCGCAATATCGCCCGGGGCCGACCGGGCCACCATGATCGCCAGCTCCTGCTTAAAGGGCACAAACTCCTCTAGCAGCACCGGGGCCTGCTTAAATTTTTCCCAGGTGGCGGTGAGCTGGGTTGCATCGTTGACCACCGAGGTGCCGTAGCCGTCGTAGCCCAGGCGGCGAGTTTTCATCACTAGCGGGAAGCCGATGGTTTGACCCTTGGCGGCTAGCTCGGCCTCGGTTTCGTCGCCATTGAGAAAGTCGTAGCGGGGGTTGGGCAGGCCAATGCGGCTAAAAAACTCGCGCTGGTGGCGCTTGTCGAGCACCAGCCCTAAGACATCTAACCCAGGCCGAAAGATTGTGCCCCGATCTGCCAGGGTTTGTAGCGCCTGGCAGTCGATAAATTCGTTCTCGAAGGTGATGACGTCGCACTGGGCGGCCAGGGACTGGGTGGCAGCGACATCGGCGACATCGGCGAGGAGGGTAGAGTGGGCGATCGCCACCGCCGGGTCACTCTCGCTAGGGGTTTGCACCACCAGCTCTAGCCCTAGTTTTTTGGCCGCTGGCCCCATCATCCAGGCCAGTTGGCCACCGCCAATGATGCCGACCCGTTGAATTTTGCCCCGTTGAATTTTGCTGGGGGTTGCCTGCTCCATATTGCGCTGATTGTATGCCTTTTGCCGACTTTGATCACTACCGCCCCGTCTCCAGAGGAAACAGGGCGATAGTGGAGAGCCTAGTCAGGTAGCGCCTTAGTAGGTCTCAACGTGCCAGCGGTGGGCTTTCTTCATCTGCTTGCGGAACTCAACCCAGTCGACCCCGTGCTTACTGGCGGCGACGGCCATCCCTTCATCAATGCCGTCTTCCATGCCCTTTAGCCCGCACATATAGGTGTGGGTATTGGGCTTTTGCATGAGGTCCCACAGCTCATCGGCATGCTCAGCCACCCGGTGCTGAATGTACATGCGGCCCCCTTCGGCATTCTCCTGCTCACGGCTGATGGCGTAGGTGAGCTTGAAGTTCTCAGGGTACTGCTCTCCAATCTGCTCCAGCTCCTCTTTGTAGAGAACGTTGGGGGTGTAGGGCACCCCAAAGATCAGCCAGGCCAGACCCTTAAACTGATAGTCGGGGTTTGCCTGGCGCTCAGCTTCCATAAACATGCGCCACAGGTAGGCTCGGAAGGGGGCAATACCGGTGCCGGTGGCCAGCATGATGATGGTGGCCTCAGGGTCGTCGGGCAGCAGCATTTCTTTGCCCACGGGTCCGGTGATTTTGACCTCATCCCCTGGCTCGATGTTGCACAGGTAGGTAGAGCAGGTGCCGTAGACCGTCTCGCCGCTCTCGGGATGCTTGTACTCAAGCTGACGGACGCACAGCGACACGGTTTTATCGTCTAGGTGATCGCCGTGGCGGGTTGAGGCAATGGAGTACAGGCGCAGCTTGTGGGGCTTACCCTTGTCGTCGGTACCGGCAGGAATAATGCCAATGCTCTGGCCTTCCACGTAGTGGAGATTGCCCTCGGACAGATCAAAGGTGATGTGTTGCACATCCCCTGACCCGCCCTCTTTAACCAGGGGCTCATTCGACAGCACCTTACCAAGGTAGGGGCTGTTGGGCTTGTAGAGGTTAACGGGCACGCTCGAAGCGGCCTTGGCTGCGGCTTGAGTCATGGGCTTTTTTTGGGTGGTGGTGGGCGCGGTCTGGGCTGGGGCAACAGCTTCGGCGGGCGCAGCCACGGGGGCCGTAATTGGGGTTGGTACGGCATTGCTGACCGTACCAACTGCCTCAATGGACTGAATGCTGACGATCTTGCCGCCCAGGCGGGCAATTCGCTGCATTTCTTGATTCATACGGGTATAGGGCACCGTAATGAACACACTGCCACTCTTGCGAATGGGGATGCTCGATTTATCGGCTTCCGCGTTTTGGCGCAGACCCTGCACTTCGTATAGAAATAAACGACTCCCGGCCACAGTACTGGCGTTGCCGCCGCTCACACTTGGATTGTACATATCTAAAATCTTTTGACTCTCTAGACCCAACTGAGTGCGACGGAAACACAGTGCTACGGAAACACACCGTCATGACCCGCCGCATAGGGCTAGTGCATTGGCTCAGACAGCCCTAGGGCTAGTCGCAAGATGGCAGCACTAGTCACACTTTTAGCTTAGGGTATCACTGTAAGACGGTGTAATGCCTTGGGTTTGGAGATTTAGCAGACTGGGCAGTCTGCATCCAACGCCTTGCCCAATCCGGGCTATGCCCCAGTGAATAACTGCACTGTATTAATATCTTGCGGAAAAGACTGTGTTCTTTGCAGCATCGAGCATTAAGTTAATCTAAAGCATCCTGGTTCTTAGCGCTCTGGGCGCTGGTGGCGCGATCACCTCTGACGCCGTGCGCTGACGCGTTCCTAGAAGATCAGGGGAAACAGCCACGGACAGGACAGGCTCTGGGGGCGATCGGCTCCAGGCGACACCTAGCTGATCCCTACCAAAAACTGTTGTGAAGGATACTAGCTTCTGATAGGATGAGACTAATTGCGGTAGAAATACTTATCTTCTTAGAGTGCTCTGTGCCATTGGTTTTTGGGTGGTTTTTGGGCCATCGGCTGTTTAGCCGTCTAAGAAAGGCGTAAAATGGTTCGACGCCTGGGCTGTAGCTGATCTAGCTGCAATCTGGCCGATGATGGCATGCAGCAGCCAAGGGAAGGCTTCAGGTGTTCCCTCAAGCTAGAGCATTTCAGGCTGCACTGGTCAAGCTGCACTGGTCAAGCTGTACTGGCGCGACCTGCGCAAGTTATTCAGCTTCGCGAGCGGTTGTTCCGGGATGTTGGGGCGAGAGCCAGGCCAGAGTGATTTCTGGATACAGCCTCCACCCATTGCGCTGTAGCTAGGTTTTGTTTATGAAAAGTTGTTTAGGGGGAACTTATGATCACCAAGCCAGGCAAAGTAGTTCTAATCGGTGTGGCCGGCGACTCTGGATGCGGCAAATCTACCTTTCTGAGACGACTGAGCGATTTGTTCGGTGCTGAGTTTATGACTGTCATCTGTCTAGACGACTATCACAGCCTGGATCGTAAGCAGCGCAAAGCCGCCGGAGTTACCGCCCTCGACCCCAAGGCCAACAACTTTGACCTGATGTACGAGCAGATCAAAGCGCTCAAGGCAGGCCAGAGCATTGATAAACCCATCTACAACCACGAAACTGGCGAGCTTGACCCCCCAGAGCAGGTTCACCCTAACCGCATTGTGGTGATCGAAGGGCTGCACCCCCTCTACGACGAGCGTGTGCGCGACCTGATCGACTTCAGCGTCTACCTCGACATTAGCGACGATGTCAAAATCGCCTGGAAAATTCAGCGCGATATGGCCGAGCGCGGCCACACCTACGACGATGTGCTGGCTTCCATCAATGCCCGCCGCCCCGACTTTGAAGCTTACATCGACATCCAAAAGCAATATGCCGATGTGGTGATTCAAATTCTGCCCACCCAGCTAATCCCCAACGACGAAGAGAAGAAGGTGCTGCGGGTGCGCCTCATGCAGCGCGAGGGCATAGAGGGCTTCGACCCCGTTTACCTGTTCGACGAAGGCTCCACCATCGACTGGATTCCCTGCGGGCGCAAACTGACCTGCTCATATCCCGGCATTCGCATGCACTACGGGCCTGACGCCTACTACGGTCACGAGGTGTCAGTGCTAGAGGTAGACGGCCAGTTCGACCGCCTCGAAGAGTTAATCTACATCGAGAGCCACCTCAGCAACACCTCCACTAAGTACTACGGCGAAATGACCGAGCTGCTGCTCAAGCACCGTGAGTACCCCGGTTCTACCAACGGTAGCGGCCTGTTCCAAGTGCTGGTGGGTCTAAAAATGCGCGCTACCTATGAGCGCCTGATCGCCGCTGATCGCGAAGTCGCCACCACTGCTTAGGCAAAGCCCTCGATTTACTCTATCTGGCTTAATTGAGAGAGGATGTCCCTGGGGCTGTCCTCTCTCTTTTTATGGAACTCACGACTCCGGCTCTGCTTTTCCCAGCGATCTCTTTGCTGCTGCCGGCCTACACCAATCGGTTTTTGGTGCTGGCTCAGCTGATTCGTCAGCTCCATAGCTCTGAGCGCAACTATTTTCAAAGCATGGTGCTTCAAAGCATGGTGCAGCGGCAGATTGCTAACCTGCGCCAGCGCCTTGCCCTGATTCGCCTGATGCAGGCCCTGGGGGTGTCGAGCTGTCTTCACCCTGTCAATGCTGGAACTCTTTCTCGAACAGCAGCAGCTGGCGGAGGTGCTGTTTGGCCTGAGCCTGCTGCTGGGGCCGCTGCTGACCTCGCTCTACGAAATTGCCATTAGCACCCGGGCGATCAAGGCCGAGCTGGCCGACATCGATGCCAAATGCCGCCATCCCAAGGGTTAGAGCCTACTGAGACATCAGCGTGAGGGTTTGATTGGGTTCTAGCACCACCACCCGCTGGGCGGTCGTGTTGCCGATAATGGCCCCGGCCGCCGCGCCGCCGAGGATGCTGCCCACAGACACCCGACCGGTCAAAATACCACCTACGGCAGCTCCGCCTGCGGCCCCGATGCCAGCATCGGTCAAAATCGCCCCGGTGCTAGTCTCTCTAGGGTCTTTAATGTCGCGCAGCAGCTCTGAGGTGGCGTTGACGGCGTAAACCTGGTTGCCCACTTCTACGGCGGTGGCCACGTAGCGCACGCCGCCCTCGGCTGGCTCAAACCGCCCCCGAACGATGGCCCCGGCGGGAATGCTGCGCCCGTTGAGGTTGGTGGCGGCTCCCACCTGAAGGGTTTGCTCTACCGTGGCATCGGTTTTGAGGTACAGGGTTTCGCTGTTGGGGGCGATCGCCTGAATCGGGGACGACACAAACAGCTGAGCCTGGGCGATCGGCGCTTGTACTAGGGCTGCTACAGGCATTAGCGATAGGGCCAGAGCGACTAAGGGCGTTGCTTTCATTACCATCTCCGGGAACTTGATTAGAAATAGGTGGGCGCTCATGCAATAGCGCAGGTGCCGGACAAATATGGAGTGGTAGGGTAGAAGTCCCTATCAGTCTTGCCGCTGCTATGAGGGGGTAATGTTGCGCTATTCCCCAAAGCTTACCCTCTAGAAATCAGGACGGGCTGAGTATTTGAATGTTCCTGTCTGTGTTGAGCGCTACTATGCAATCTACCGCCGAGTACACCTGCGCCGTCTGCGGCGAGACCAGCACCACGTTTATCGATCTCTCGGCGGGGCTGACCCAGACCTACATTGAAGACTGCCAGGTGTGCTGCCGCCCCAACCAGCTCTACATCACTATTGACGATGTTTCCCTCGACATTGAGATTGCCACTGACTATCTGGAATAGCTGGAACCGCCACGGTGCCCACGGGGTCGAATCGGCCCACAAAGACCAGCTGGGGGCGATCACCCGCAAAATGCCAGAGATTAATGACAACTAAAAAAGCCCTACCCGGTCAAGGGTAGGACTTGGGAGAGTAATTCACTGGCTGTTTGAAGGAAAGGCGTCACCTGTACCAAGTTCAGATCGGGGTCTGTAGTTTTCCTAGAGACAGAACTCCCCTGCTGGACTTGGGTGAGGCCTAGAAGAGCAGTTGCGCCTGCATATTAAAAATGAAAATGTCGGGGTTACTGCTGAAGTTGTTGGGTTGCATAATCCAGTAGACGGAGGGCATGAGATAAGTATTGCGGTTTAGGGGATAGCGGTAGGAAAATTCCAGCTCCTGCTGCCTGCCACCGTCGCCGCCCCCAGACGCTAAAAACTCGCGTCCACTAATGACACTAAAGGGAACCAGGTAAGAGACACTTCCCTGGGCGCCTTCTTTGAGCAGGTTGGGAAAGGCAACCCCAACCTGGAAGGACTGAGAATCGATGTTGCCTACACCGGCTCCGTTGATGGCAGAGGTGAGGGCAACAGTGCCATAGCTGTAGCGGCCAAACAGACCGAGCCAGTTCAGGGGAGTCCAGTCGAAGTTCATCAAGAAGGTATCGGCAGGGGCGTTGGTCAACGGGCCGCCCACACCATCGTCGGCAAAGCCGTAGATGGGTTCCCCAAAGGTGCCGCCAATCTGGCCGACGCTGTTGGGCATGAGGTTAGAGCGGGTGTACAGCAGCCGCAGGTTGAAGTTGTCAAAGGGTCTTACTCCAATCTGACCGGTAAGGGTGCTGGTGCCACCAAAGAGACCCACAGAGGGGTCACTAGGTGCCTTGGGCCCACCGATAAACTCGGTGTTTTCGGCCAGATAGCCCACCCGTACATCGAGCCAGTCGGCCACGTCCCAAACGGCGATCGCCCCCGTACCCCGATCCACGGTGTTGACCTGGGTGCCGCCGCTGGAGTTGAAGCTGTTGGCGCCGTTGAGGAAAAAGGTATAGCGGTTGTTGTCAAAGTAGGCGTACCAGTTGATGCGGGGGCCAATGTCGACGGTGAGGTTTTCGCCCACGGGGAAGGCGTAGCTCAGCTCACGGATAAAAACGCTAAAGTCTTGCCCCCCCGGCACCCCGCTTTGAGATACAAAAGGCGTGCCAAAGGTATTGAATAGCCCCGCCGAGCCGAAGAAATTGGCAGTGGCGACACCACCGCCGCTGACCAACTGAAGCTTGAGCCGGTCGGCTCCATTAAAAGAGGTGTCGAAATTCAACCAGACCAAGCTGGTTACGCTGACGGCGGGGTTACCGGTGATGGTGCGCACAAAGGGTGCCCCCCCCACCCTGGAGGCAGAAAAGATGCTGGTTCCTTCAGCCAGAATGTCTCCGTTAGAGAAACCGCCGCCAACGTTGGCAAAGACCTGGCCCCGCAGCTTGGTTACCGTAGAAAACTGCTGGGCGCGCAGCTGGGCGGTTTCGGCCTCTAGCTGGTCAACTCGGCCACCGAGGGTGGCTAGCTCAGCGGCAAAGTCTGCTTGCAGGCGCAGCAGAGTGGCAATATCATCCTCAGGAATTGCCCCCAGGTTGCCAACAATCACATCTAGACAGGCGTTGAGACCAGCGGCAAACTCAAAGCGAGTTAAGCTGCGCTGCCCCCGGAAGGTGCTGTCGGGATAACCCTGAAGGCAGCCGTAGGTTTCCACCAGATTACTGAGCGCCTGAAAGGCCCAGTCGGAGGGCGACACATCAGAGAAATCAGTTACCCGCGTCACCTGGGCCAGGTCATCAACGGGGCGCACGGTGGCGTCAGACTCTAGGCTAGCTTCTAGATCGTTAACCCGGAACATAGCCGCTGGCTCGGCGGTGTCTAGCGGCTCAGACGCCATCAGTTGAACAGTTCCTCCTCCATTCAACGGCATTGGCAGGGAAGTGGCGGCTGAAG
This sequence comes from Phormidesmidales cyanobacterium, assembly GCA_038255045.1. Classification (GTDB taxonomy): domain Bacteria; phylum Cyanobacteriota; class Cyanobacteriia; order Phormidesmidales; family Phormidesmidaceae; genus Nodosilinea. The sequence goes on along the minus strand of JBBSLR010000038.1, from coordinate 3,338 downwards.
CCGTTGGGCCAGCTTCGATGGCTAGAGACAACTGATCTAAACTAGGGGCTGCAATTGTGGCCTCTAATCCTGTTTCTTCTACTGCAGGGGGAGCGATGGCGATCGCGGCAGTGCTCGACAGCAGCAACACTAAAGCTGCTAGCAGACCGCGCTCGCAGCCAACTAAACCCTGGCGCACCAAAGCGCCCCAACACAAAACGTTCACCATCACACATCCTCACACCAATAGCTTTCACATCCGTACTACCGAGGGTCTGTCTCAGCAAACCGCTCACCCTAGAGCTAGACCCAACAGGCCCCAGTTCTAGGGTCAACACCGTCGGTTAAGCCGCCACTCAACCCAGCAGGTAGCAAATACCTCCTGATCAAGCCGGAATCACCCGGCGGAGAAGCGCAAAGACTTCCCCTATCTAAGCGGGCTAGCGAATCTAGCCATTGCCCATGCCATGCCTGGTGGCCAAACAACCCGTTGTGAGACCACCAGAGCAGCGCCGCTCAGAATTAAAATAAATTCACCCTGTGGCCGCGCTTAGCAGAATTTAAGAAAATCTCCTACTTGCCCCTCCGAAACCCGTGATCTCACCCGCAATCCGCTGAGATAGAAGCTTGCACGCATACGGTGTACTGTATACGACTCACCCAAAAGCAGTTATAAAAGAAACACCAGGCACATTTTGTAGTCAAGCGCACATGGCAAGGCGGTAATCACGGAAAATTGGTCAAATTTAATCGGTCAAAGGCCTAAAGTCTTCCCGAGGAGGGTGGCCATTAATGTTGCAATAACATTTACGCTCCAACGGCTGCCTGGAAACGGTGTTGAGATTAACAAAATAGGGCTGACCCTGCCGCTAGGATAGCGATACTCCATGGCATCCAGGGTCACCTTGAGCTAAGCCAGGGGCTTTTGAGCCGCTGCTTTTTTGTCGGATTTTGCCAGAGCAATGGTCTGGCGGGGGCGAGATATACCCCGGCTCAGCAACAGCCCTTCGATCTGCTGTAACAATTCAAAGTCGGCCTCCGGCAGGGTCTTACCATGCTCTAGCGCTAGGTCGGCCCGCAAAAAATCGAACGCCCTTAAAAACTGCTCTGGGGTGGCGACAATGGGAGCCTCTAGGTGGGCCGGAACAATGCGCTCAAACTGCCAGGTGGCGACGGCCTTGGCCCAGGCTAAGACCGCCTCTGGCCCCCGATTAAAGATCAGGGTCTTGAGAATGGGGGCCACCTGGAGCTGCCCGCCGTTGTGCAGCGCCGCAAAGGACTGGGGCCAGTCGGGCCGCCAGCGAAAGGGGTAGAGGCCAAAGTAGTGCTGGCGCGATCGCACCGGGGCCTGCTTGGCCTCTTCAAACATTTCCCCTGCTGTCGCCACATCCAGGGTGCTGGGGCAAAAGTAGAAGGCAAACAGAGCAATGCGCTGCCAGCCCTTGCGGCGGTTGGCCGGGGTATCGATGATCGCATCGGCGGCCGTATCTCTGGCGTGAAACAGCAGCGGGAATGGGTCGATCTGCACGATCGCGGGCGGCTCTGCCGGAATCGCCACGATCGCATCGGTAACCAAGAGCGTGCGGCTGGCCCGGTGGAAACAGGCGGTTTCGCCAAACGGCCCCAGCCCCAGGTCAATGGGCGGTAGCAGGGCATAGTCAACCTGGTCAAAAAAGGGGGCCTGGGCGCTGTCTAGGGGCAGCAGGTGCGTGCGATCGCGGGGCAGCCCCAGCCAGGGCAGCGGCAGGTTGAGCGGAAAGCTCCACTGGTTTGGCGTCACATACACCTGAGCCTGGGGAAAGCGGCGGGCAAAGGGGCCGACAAACACCTTGTGCTCAATGCCCGTCACGGTGGACATGACAATGTATTTCACCGGGCCGTGGCGATCTTCTAGCTGGCGCACCAGGGCAATGCATTCAGCGGTGGGGGCTACCGGGGAATACACCAGCAGCCCCGTCGGCTCTAGCCGCACCACCGTCATGCGAATGGGCACCACCACATAGAAAATGCCCTGGAACTGATCAAAGGCCCAAACCTGGTCTTTGACCACCTCCACCCGCTGGGTGGGCCGCTGTCCGTAGGGGTAGAGGGGCACCACCGGCCAAAAGGGCCAGGCGCGATCGCGGCGAGTAGACGGGGCAGATATGGCGGCTGACATAGGCGCTCTGCGGCGATTCCTGAGGAGTCATCGATAGTAGTCATAGCCTACTAAAGAACGGCGGTTCAGGGGAATCGCAGCCAATTCTCAGGGGGCTATCAGCCTTACCCAGGGCAGATACGTTAAGTTGAACAGAGCAAGATTCCAGCGATGCTCAGCGCCCGTCCCCATCGCCCACCCACCTTGTCCATGTCTGTGTAACCTATATCCATCGATGGTTTGACCCCGCCATGAAGCGACGCAAGCTGTTAGAAGCCGGGACTGCCGTTGTCGGCACCGCCTGGCTGATCAACACCATAAAATCTGAAACCCTTTCTACCGAACTAGACCCTATGGCCACCACCAACGAGCAATTTACCGTCACCAAAACCGAAGCCGATTGGCGCGAACAGCTCACCCCCGAGCAGTTTCGCGTGCTGCGCCAGCACGGCACCGAGCGGGCCGGTTCTAGCTCCCTCGACAAGATCTACGAACCCGGCACCTTCAACTGCTCGGGCTGCGGCACCGCCCTGTTTACCTCCGACACCAAATTTGACAGCGGCACCGGCTGGCCCAGCTTCTACGCGCCCATCGAGGGGGCCATTGGCACCACCACCGATCGCGCCTTCTTTATGACCCGCGTTGAGGTGCACTGCGGCACCTGTGGCGGCCACCTGGGCCACGTCTTCCCCGACGGCCCCGCCCCCACCGGCCAGCGCTACTGCATGAACGGCGTCTCCCTTGAGTTTGTGCCTGAGCAGGCTTAGGTATTGTCCTAGGGCCGTCTCTGTTCCCACTTCTCTATTCCCATTTCTCTGCTCCCATTGGGGCTTCGGCCATAATGGGAGCCTCCCCTTGCAAATCTTGTTACCTATACCGCCGCGCCCGTTAGCCCTCCCTAAGATCGGGCCGCACCAAAGGCTAAGTTGTCAGCCTGTTTAGATATCTTGCTGCCATACTTATGTAGACTGCGCAAGCTTTGCGTTTGATTATTTCAGATAACTCTCGTAGCATGGCGAAGATTACCATACGGTCTTTATGAATATTCTTCTGGTCTATCCACGTTTTCCGAAAAGCTTTGGGTCTTTTGATAAAACTCTGGAGCTGGTTGGGCTGAAGGCGCAGCTTCCCCCCCTGGGGCTAGTGACCGTAGCGGCCATCTTACCCCAAACCTGGAACTACAAGCTGGTAGACCGCAATGTGCGCGAGGTGGGCGACGACG
>JBBSLR010000037.1:0-11576 GCA_038255045.1 Phormidesmidales cyanobacterium | reverse complement strand
GCCACCACATGACCCGAGGGGCTATTTGGAGACGCGATGAACGTAATCGCTCCCTGGGCAGCCACCAGCTGCTTTAAGGGAAACTGAAAATTGTCGGGATAGGGAACCTCGACCACGGTGGCAGGTTGCAAAGCCGCTAGGGTGCGGTACAGCACATAGGTCGGAGTGGGGTAGACAATCTGCCGGGCTGCGTCGTCGGCACAGGCGCGCACCAAAAGATTCAGCAGATCGTCGCTCCCGTTGCCCACAATGATCCAGTCTGCGGGTACGCCTAGAACCTGGGCGATCGCCTGGCAAAAGTCGCCAGCAAAGGGGTCAGGATACCGCCTGAGCAGCTCACCCTCGAAATGCCGCAGCACCTCAATCACCTGGGGAGACGGCGGATAGGGGTTTTCGTTGGAGTTGAGCTTGAGGATGTCTGAACCGGGGCGGGGCTGTTCTCCAGGCACGTAGCCAGCCATTGTGGCAATATTGGGGCGAACGTAATTCATTGCGGATAAATCGTGGGTGGAGCAGCGTCCTTCCTGTGAAATGCTAGATCACAGAAAGCTGAGATCGTGAGGCAAGGATTAACGATGCTGACCTTTTACCATACTCCGCTGTCGATCAACTCCCGTCGGGTCTGGGTGGCGCTGCTAGAGAAAGATTTGCCCTTCGAGGCGATTGTGATGGATCTGGGCGGCGACCAGCTTCAGCCCGAATTCTTGAGCCTCAACCCCTTCCACCACATCCCGGTACTGGTCGATGACGGCCTGTCGGTGATCGAATCGTTTGCCATTTTGGATTATCTAGAGGCCAAGTACCCCACCCCCTCGCTGCTGGCCACCATCCCCAAAGCCATCGCCACCCTGCGCATGGTTGAAATGGTGACGGTGAATGAGCTGGTGCCCGCCATCAACCCGCTGGTCAAAAAAATGATGGGCTTTGGCCAAGACCCAGACGATGTGCTTGAGCAGGCCAAGCAAAAGGCCGAGGTGGTGCTCAAGTTCTATGCCGACAAACTAGAAGACAAGCCCTTTTTCTGCGGCGACCAGCTCACCCTGGCGGATGTGGTGGCGGGCACCTTTGCCCCCTGGTTTGAGGGGCTGGGCCTGCCCATGGCCAAGTACCCCACCCTGCAAGCCTGGACCAATCGCCTGATGGAGCGCCCCGCCTGGCAAACCACCCAGCCCACGGAGGCAGCTTTGGCGGCGTTTCGCGATCGCATGCAGCAGCGCATGGCCGCCCAGGGCAAGTAGCGAGGTGGGTTTGAACCGCAGGATCTGGTGGGGGGCGCTGGCGATCGGGGCGCTGGCATTGGCCCTGCGCCTCACGGGCCTAGGCGACATTCAAACCCTGGTGTTCGACGAGGTCTACTACGTCCCCTTCGCCCTCGACTACTGGCAGGGCACCCCCAGCTTCGACGCCCACCCGCCCCTGGGGAAATACCTGATTGCCCTGGGAATGTGGCTAGGGCATTGGCCCACCATCTGGCTCGGCTGGCCTACGGTAGAGGTCAACGGCACTCTGGTCAGCCCCCTCGCGTTCCGCTGGCTAAATGCGCTGGTAGGTGCGGCGATCCCCATTTTGCTGGCGGCTTTGGCCTGGGAGTTGGGGGCGATTTACCAAGGTCCTAGGGGCGATCAGTTGCCAACAACGGTTGAGGATCCCCCTAAATCCCCATTGAAAAGGGGGACTTTGAAGCAACCCATTCCCCACCTTTTTAAGAGGGGCAGGGGGAATCCACTCACTCTACGTCAGCACCGGTTCGCCCTGCTGGCGGGTCTGCTCATGGCCATGGAAGGGCTCACCCTGGTGGAATCGCGCCTGGCGCTGATCAACATCTACGGGCTGGCCCTGGGGCTGCTGGGGCAGTGGGCCTGGATGAAGGCAAAGCATTCTTCACATCCCGCCCGCTGGCGCTGGGTGGCGGGCATCGCCCTGGGGGCCGCCATCAATGTCAAGTGGAACTGGGCGGGCCTGTGGCTGGGCTTGGTGTTGTGGGAAGTTCTCACAGCCGTTTCCTCTCGCTCCCCTTCTCCCTCAGGGAGAAGGGGCTGGGGGCTGAGGGCGGGGCCTTGGGGCGATCGCATCGCCTACCTGGGCATTCTTCCTCTTCTCACCTACCTCCTCCTCTGGCTACCCCACCTGGCACTCACGGGGGAATCGCTGGCAGGCATTCACCGTCAGCTTTGGTCAACCCATCAGTCGATTGGAGAGAACGCCAGCCCCGCCTACTGTTCGCCCTGGCACAGCTGGCCGCTGATGGTGCGCCCGGTGGCCTACTTTTTTGAGCGCTCTGGCCAGGGGGCCGAGGCCGTGACCACCACCCTGCACGCCATGGGCAACCCGGTGCTGTGGTGGCTGTCAACGGCGGCGATTTTGGCCCTGACCCTGGGCTGGCTGGGGCGGCAGATGGTCGCCAACCCTGAATCCGCCAAGACACCCCGTAGGGGCGCAGCATGCTGCGCCCCTACCACCCGCGCGGTAGTGCCGTTTATCTTGCTCAACTATCTGGCCAACTGGCTGCCCTGGGCATTGGTGAGCCGCTGCACATTTTTCTACCACGCCATGGGTCTAGCCACCTTTGGCACCCTGGGGCTGGCCTGGCTCATGGCCCAGTGGCTAGAGAAACGGCGCGATCGCCCCCTGGCGCTGGTGCTGCTGGGGGCGATCGCCCTCAGCTTCTGGTTCTGGCTACCCCTCTATTTGGGCCTGCCCCTACCTGCCGAAGCCCTCCAACGCCGCTGGCTGCTGCCAGGGTGGATTTAGCCCTCAGCCCGGTACTTTACTCATCATCAGCCTGAGAAAAATAGGCCTCATTGAACAATTACCTAAGCTGTGCAACGAAACTGTCAATCTAAGGTGTCGCGATAATCATTGAGAACCGCTAACACCTGAGTCAGACGCTGCCGATTCCCATCAGAGGGATCTGCCATGAAGCTCAAGAGTGCAAGATCTCGTTCAGTCTCGATTGCAGCTCGGCGAGTCGCTTGTTCTTTATCCTCAGCTCTTCGTTGTAGGCCTTCAGCTCTCTCATCGTCTGTGCGTGCCTCTGCTCGTCTAAGGCGGCTTGTCTCTCGATTTCGACGGTCCCACTCAACGCCAAAATTAACCAACGCCACCAAGAGGGCCGCCACGGTGAGCCGATTGCTCCATTCTCGAGGCTGGGCAACGAGTTCGAGGAGTCGGAAGTCTTGTTCGTCATAGAACCGAAGAAATGCAACGGCAATGGTTAACACCGTAAGCCCTGTGCCTGGCAACAGAGCCAAGAAATTAAGCCACACCTGACGGTTGAATAGCCCCATCTTAATCTACTGTCCCTGGCGCTATCCTAACAATTGCAAAGAATTAGGTTAGGGCTCATAGCGATCAATACCCATGTTCCGCCAAAAACTCCAGCGACAGCCCATCGCTCGCCGCCGCCCCGTCTTTACCCCCCATAAATTTCTCCACGTACTTGCCCAGCATGTCGCCCTCTAGGTTTACCGCCTGGCCGGGGCGCAGGTGTTGCAGGGTGGTTTCTCGATAGGTCACAGGAATCACCGCCACCGCAAACCAATCGCCGCTGGGGCTACAGTCAGCCACCGTCAGGCTGATGCCATTTACCGCAATGCTGCCCTTGAGCACGATGTAGCGGGCCACTCGCGGGTCGCCTACGGTAAAGCTCAGCCGCCAGGCGTTGTCGGCTTCGAGGGCCGATTCGAGCTGCCCCTGGCCGTCGATGTGGCCGCTGACAAAGTGGCCGCCAATTTTGCTGCCCACCCGCAGCGATGGTTCTAAATTGACCCGGCTGCCGTCGGGGATCTGGCCCAAACTGGTGCGATCGCGCGTTTCGGGCGACACCGCCGCCACAAAACCATCGGGCAAAATGGTCTCCACCGTCAGGCAAATGCCGTCTACGGCAATGCTGTCGCCCAGCGCGACATCGGTGAGGCCCTGGGGGCTAGAAGCGTGGGGCGGGGTCTCCCAGCGAATGTACATCTGGGTGTCGCCCTTGTGAAACAGGGTGCCCACCGCTTGAATTAGTCCGGTAAACATAGTCGTAACCTTAAGGGAATTCTCAGGAAACCTGCGACCTGCCCTGGGCAGATCGGGGCATACTTAAATCAACCAATCAATCAATAATTTTTTTCTTTAGAGTATCCCTTATTCAATCGCGCCATGGGAACAGACCGTTACACTGGTGGGGTAACGCGTCTAGGCCGACGAGAAACGATAGAGCACACCAATCAATGGATCCAAGAGGCCAAGCCAATGATTGAAATGAGAGTCGCCGGGATTGCCCTCGATGCGATGTCGCGAACTCCGGTGATTTTGCTGCGAGACACCACCGATCGCCGCCAGCTGCCGATCTACATCGGGCCTGACCAGGCAAAGTCAATTATTGCGGTGCTTGAAAACCAGCCTGCCCCCCGCCCCCTGACCCACGACCTGTTTGTCAACCTGCTCGACGAGTGGGATATGACCCTGGAACGAGTGCTGATTCACTCGCTTCAGGACAGCACCTACTACGCCCTGCTCAGCCTCAGCCGGGGCGAGCTGCGCCGCGAGCTAGATGCCCGCCCCAGCGATGCGATCGCGATCGCCCTGCGGCTCGACGCCCCGATCTGGGTGATGGAAGAAGTGGTGGCCGAGGCCTCTATTCCCGTCGATAGCGATGCCGATGAGGCCGAAAAAGAAGCCTTTCAGGCGTTTTTGGCCAACCTCAACCCCTCCGACTTCGTTCAGCGGGGCAAGTCATCCACCAGCAACGATACCCTGGAGAGCTCAGATTCTTAGGGGAGGGGTTTGCGGTGTACGGCTTGCGGTTTGACCTGACGCCGTAGCCCCGACACCGTACACCTAACATCCAACGCCTCGCTCTTATAGTCTCATGCCATGCAACACCGCCGGTTTGGCCGCACCAACCTCAAGCTTTCGGTGCTGTCTCTCGGCACCATGCGCGCCCTGGATTCCAGGGCGGTGTTCTTTGACACCCTTAGGGCCGGGCTAGCCCTCGGTATCAACCACATCGAAACCGCCCAGGGCTACGGCAGCAGCGAGCGCTGGCTAGGGGAGTTTTTGCAAACCGCTGCCCTCCCCCCCAACCTGGTGATCACCACTAAGATCACGCCCCAGGCCGATGCCGCCACCATGGCCCAGCGCCTAGAGGAATCCCTAGAGCGGCTGGGCCTTAACCACATCCACTGTCTCGCCATCCACGGGGTGAATACGCCTGAGCATTTAGGCTTAGTGAGCGATTCCCAGGGCTGCATGGCGGCGGTGCGGCGGTTTCAGGCCGAGGGCAAGATTGGCCACGTGGGGTTTTCGACCCACGGCAGCCGGGAGGTGATCGAGGGGGCGATCGCCACTGACCAGTTCGATTTCGTCAACTTGCACTACTACTATTTCTTTCAGCGCCACGCTCCGGTGCTCGATCTGGCCACCGAGAAAGACATGGGCATTTTCATCATCTCCCCCGGCGACAAGGGGGGCATGCTCTACAGCCCACCCGCCCAGCTAGAAACTCTCTGCGCCCCCTTTACCCCGTTAGAACTCACCTATCGCTGGCTGCTGGCCGACCCGCGCGTCACCACCCTCAGCAGTGGCCCCGCCATCCCAGCAGAACTCGCGCCTTTAGCAGCCCTGGGCGATCGCACCTATCCCCTCACCGCTGACGAACTCGCCGCCCTCGAACGGCTTGAGGTTCAGGAAGCTACGGCGCTGGGGAGCGATCGCTGTGCCCAGTGCTACGCCTGCCTGCCCTGCCCCGAGGCCATCCCCATTCCCGAAGTGCTGCGCCTGCGAAATCTCGCCGTGGCCTACGACATGCAGCCCTTTGGCGAGTACCGCTACCGCATGTTTGAGCAGGCGGGCCACTGGTTCCCCGGTCGCAAAGCCAGCCACTGTACCGACTGCGGCGACTGCCTGCCCCGCTGCCCCGAGCAGCTGGATATTCCTGCCCTGCTGCGCGACGCTCACCAGCGCCTGCAAGGCCCCGCCCGCCGCCGCCTCTGGGACGAGTGAACGGGGTTATTGTCTGACCTAGGCAAAGGCCGTTCCGCCCGGCGGCACATCCTGCCAGCGCCCGTTGCCCACCGCCCGCACCGCTTCTTTGAGGCTGACATCGCCCGTATACAAGGCACGGCCCACAATCACCCCCTCTACGCCCTGGGGTTCTAAGACGAGTAGGCTCAACAGATCGCGCAGGGCACCGACGCCGCCGGAGGCAATCACGGGCATGGTTACCGCCGCCGCCATGGCCCGCAGGGCGGGAATGTTTGGCCCCTTCAGGGTGCCGTCACGCTGAATGTCGGTGTAGATCACCGCCGCCGCGCCCCGCTGCTCCATCTGCTGGGCGAGGGCGATGGCATCGACTTCAGAGGTTTCGAGCCAGCCCTCGGTGGCGACTTTGCCATTGCGGGCGTCGATGCCAACGATGATCTGGCCGGGGAACTCGCCCGCCAGATCGCTCACCAAGTCAGGGTTATTCACCGCCGCCGTGCCGAGGATGGCGTAGCGCACGCCCAGAGAGAATAGATCGGTGACGCGGGCGCGATCGCGCAAGCCCCCCCCCACTTCGATGGGAATATCTACGGCTCGGGTGATCGCCTCAATGGCCTGCCAGTTCTCTGGCTTACCCGACTTGGCCCCATCGAGATCCACCAGATGCAGCCGGGTGGCGCCTTCGGCGGCCCACTGCCGCGCCACCTCCACCGGGTTGTCGTTAAACACCTCGGTCTGGGCATAGTCGCCCTGGTACAGCCGCACACAACGACCGTCGATCAAATCAATAGCGGGGATGACTTCCATGGGTAATAGCTTAGCTTCGATTGTAGACCTGCAAAAACTCGTCTCTTGAGACGCCAACCTGATTGCAGATGGCTCTCAGTGTTCCATTTTTAATATTCGAATGATTGGGCATGACGAGAGGTGTTTGAGTACCATCTTCGTTCTCGCGACTCATCACGATATGCTCTCGCTCTCTAATCAGGCGAAAACCAGTGATTCAAAGGCTTTGATCACACGCTTCTTCGGAGCATCGGCCGGAAACTTCGGCATCACACAGCAACGGCGGCTTCGGCTAAAAAGACTTCAATTGAGGGAGTATCGTCCAGCATTTCCTTTCCGAAAACCTCAACGTAACAAGCAATGGCAGACTTCACGTCTGCGAGCGCTGCTTCGTAGGTGTCGCCTTGGCCTACCACGGCTCCAGATAGGCCAATGGGATAGGCCACATAACCGTCTACATGCTTCTCGATGACAATTTTGAATTGTTTCATTAGGAGGCCTTTAGAGCAGACGGTGAACCTGGGCCAGCTAACTGCCAGCACGCTTAGAACTCCCCTTCTATAGTGACACAGACGATGGAGGTCATATCTGCTAATCACTGGCCCCTGTTCACCGGGCGCACATTCCCGTAAACTCCTAAATGCGAATCACCACCGCCCAAACGTAACGACACCATGCTAGACCTGACCGGTAAAAACGCCCTGGTAACGGGCATTGCCAACAATAAGTCCATTGCCTGGGGCATCGCCCAGCAGCTCCACGCCGCCGGGGCCAACCTGGGTGTCACCTACCTGCCCGACGAAAGAGGCAGAATGGAAGGCAAGGTCAAAGACCTGGTAGACCCCCTCAACCCCAGTCTGTTTTTGCCCTGCAACGTGCAGGATGAGGCCCAGGTAGAGCAGGTCTTCAGCACCATTCAAGAAAAGTGGGGCAAGCTCGACATTCTGATTCACTGTCTGGCCTTTGCCAGCCGCGATGATTTGACGGGTGATTTTAGCAACACCTCAAAGGCGGGCTTTCAGCTGGCCCTAGACGTCAGCGCCTACTCACTGATCAGCCTGGCGCGGGGGGCCAAACCGCTGATGACCGACGGCGGCAGCATTGTCACCCTTACCTACCTGGGCGGCGTGCGGGTGGTGCCCAACTACAACGTCATGGGCATCGCCAAGTCGGCCCTAGAGATGAACGTGCGCTACCTGGCCTCGGAGCTGGGGCCAAACAACATCCGCGTTAACGGCATTTCCGCTGGCCCGATTCGCACCCTGGCCTCGTCGGCGGTGGGCGGCATTCTCGACATGATTCACCATGTCGAAGCAATTGCCCCCCTGCGCCGCACCGTGACCCAGACGGAAGTGGGCAACACGGCGGCGTTTTTGTGCAGCGATCTCTCGACCGGCATGACCGGGCAGATTCTCTACGTTGACTCTGGCTACTGCATTATGGGCATGTAAGGGGGAATGCAGATCCTAGGGTTCTTGGGTAGCCAGTAGACTGGTTGCGAAGCCGGGGAATGCAGATCCCAGGGTTCTGGGGCCACCAGTAGACTGGTTGCGAAGCCGGGGAATGCAGATCCCAGGGTTCTGGGGCCGCCAGTAGACTGGTTGCGAAGCCGAAAAGAACCCTGGGATCTTGGCCAGGCTTGGCTTTGGTTCAGAAGCTGGAGGTGGCTACAATGGGGCAAAGCAGCAATGCTCCACTAATCCTATGGTTTCAACTTCAGCTCTACTCACCTTTGATGACTACCTAGCCCAGACCAACGGGCTAGAGGGTCGTTACGAATTGGTCAATGGAGCGCTAGTAAATATGCCTCAACGACAGTGGCATCATGACTAGAGCGTTCTTAAAGCCACGGCTGTGGACGGTGGCTGGATTGGTGACAGTAGGCGGGCTGCTGCGGGTTTCGTTGGACTGGCGGCTGCTGGGGCGATCGCTCACCTACCCCAAAACCCCGATCACCTCGGCCAATTGGTACCAGCCTCAGCAACGCGTTCCCGGCGTTGGCCCCCAGGCTCCACCGCTGGCCAAAGCTGACACCACCGAAATTCCCCCAGAGGCTCTACAGGCGGCGCTGCAAACGGCGTTAGAGTTTGCCGAGGCTCAGAACTCGGTGGCGCTGCTGGTCATGCACCGCGATCGCCTGATCCTCGAACAATACTGGCAGGGCCACCAGGCCAACGACCTGGTGAACTCGATGTCGATGGTCAAAACCCTGCTGGCGCTGCTGATTGGCGTGGCGATCGACGACGGGCAGATCGGCTCTCTGCAAGACCCCGTCAGCACCTACCTCTCAGAATGGGCCGACGACCCCAGGGGCGACATCACCCTAGCCGACCTGCTCTACATGCAGTCGGGCCTGCGTAACGACGATCGCACCGACACGCTGCGATCTGACCTAGTAAAGCTCTACGGCGGCTCCGACGTAGAAAAGTTGGCCTTGGGCATGCCGCTAGAAGACGCCCCTGGCGAGGTGTTTGCCTACAACAACGTCAACTCGCAGCTGCTGAGCCTGGTGCTAGAGCGGGCCACGGGCGAGTCCTTTGGCGCTTACCTCAGCAGTCGCCTGTGGCAGCCGCTGGGCGCGGGGGATGGCTTTCTTTGGCTCGATCACCCCGGTGGCCACGCCAAGCCCTTCTGCTGCTTCTTTGCCACCGCCTCAGACTGGGTGCGGCTGGGGCAAATGCTGCTGCACGCAGGCCGGGTGGAGCAGCGCCAGATTGTCCCCGCCGATTGGATTGAACAGATGCGTCAGGAGTCTCCTCTGGAGCCGACCTTTGGCCTGCACATCTGGCTCAAGGCGCGCACCGATGCCTATCCCCAGGTGAATCGGGCGTCGTCGGCCCCTTTACCGCCGCCGACACCTTTTATCTGGATGGTCGCCACCACCAGCGGGTGTACGTGATTCCCTCCGCAGAGCTGGTAATTGTGCGCATCGGCGAAGAACCCCCCGCCTGGAACGATGCGGTGATTCCCAACGCAATTGTGGCGGGGCTGCGATCACGGTAGACAGGCAGCAGCGCGCCCTTTCTTGGGGCGGTTGGCCATCCGCCTGGGCGGCTGATCACTGCCTCGCCGCAGGCGTACCCAGGGTACAGTAGGGCTATGAATCTACTCACTCAGTGGGGGTTTACCCTCGACAGTTGGAAGGGGCAGCGCGGCGAGTACTGGGTACTGGCCCAGTTCATTCTGCTGCTGGGGTTTGTCCTGGTGCCGGTCTATCCCCAGGGGGTGGCGATGGGTCTGCCGGCGGCGGTGCGGTATGGGCTGTGGGGGGTGGCGGGGGCGATCGCCCTCTTCGCCCTGGTGCTGCTGGTCAAAGGGCTGATCGACCTGGGCCACAGCCTGACCCCGCTGCCCTACCCCCGCGACGATGGCGAACTGGTGACCACCGGGGTCTACGGCATTGTCCGCCACAGCCTCTACAGCGGGCTGGTTTTGGGCACCCTGGCCCTCAGCCTGGGGCAGTTTAGCCTCAGCCACCTGGCCGTTGCGCTGGTGCTGGCGGCGGTGCTCAACGCCAAGGCCAGCCAAGAAGAGGTGTGGTTGGGCGATCGCTACCCCGCCTATGCCGACTATCGCCAGCGGGTCAAAAAGCTGGTGCCCTGGCTGTACTGACAACAATCAACCGATTCACGCCCAATTTGACAACCACACCCTGGCCCGCGAGCTAAACACCCTAGTGCAGCGTCAAACCTAAAAATTAGGATTCCCGTAGGTTGGGTGCAGCGGAGCGAAACCCAACAGCAGCAAGCCTTTGTTGGGTTCCGCTGGCGCTCCACCCAACCTACAAATTAAAGCTTGACAAAGCACTAGAGCCGCTCCGAAACGAACCCAGGCTACAGAAAATTGTGGCTTGGGTTCGCAAGCAGCGGCCCCACAAGCGGGTCAGAAGCTATCGGTAGCAAGTAGCTAGGCGGCAGTGCTGGCGGTGGCGCTGGCGAGGTCAGCGGTGTTGTCGTGACGATTGTGTACCACCATGACCGAGCAGTTGGCGTGGTGCATCACATAGTTGCTGACGCTGCCCATGAGCAGTTCGCTCAGGCCCCTGCGCCCGTGGCTGCCGACAATAATCAAATCGGCCCCCCAGGAGCCTGCCACACTACAGATCGTGGGCGCAGGTTCCCCCGAACCCTGGGAAAACTCGGCCTCAACCCCGACGCTGTTGGCCACATCGAGCTCTTGGCGCAGTTGAGCAATGCCCTGGGCCTCAAACTCCTCCCATCGCTGTTGGTAGAGCCGCCAGGTCGAGTCTTCGAGCACCGGGTAGTAGGCCTGGTACGAGCGAATGGGGATGCCGGGGCTACCGTCTTCGTAGGCCGACAGCACATGCATCAGCATCAGCTGGGACTGGGTAGCCTGGGCCAAGGCCAGGGCCGCTTCAAATACCGCTTGCCGATGGGCAGAGTTGTCGAGAGCAACCAGAATCTTGTTGAACATGGCGGTGAGTCTCCTGTTTTGCAGGCCCGCGTTTTTGGCTCTCTGTTCCACCTAGATGGAATGTAGCGATAGAGACAGTGATGGAGCCAGGCCAGGGGCGATCGGCTACGCTTCTATTATAAAAAAGCCTGTTGACCAAAGCCCTTGGCCGTAACAATGCCTTACGGGGAGGGGCTTTGGCTTAATAGTTCTTCAACCAAAGAGAACTACCCATTGAGGTCAGGTTTGGCTGAGGATCTGTAGTTTTTCACAGGCATCATCCACTTCTGGATCTGGAGGAAATTTAGACTTAAATTTGACTTGATTGGGGATAGTTACCCAGGCTTCGGAATGGCTTACCGTGAGTATTTGCTGATTGTTGATCAAAGGCGGATGTGATATATTCATCT
>JBBSLR010000036.1:0-11700 GCA_038255045.1 Phormidesmidales cyanobacterium | reverse complement strand
GCTGATCCACGAGCTAGACAAACTCCAGCGGCGCTTTGATGCCCTGGGCGGCTACGGACTAGAGTCGCAAATCGAGAAGATTTTCCCCGAGATGGGGTTTGAGGCTAGCGATGGCGATCGCTACGTCAGCGAGTTTAGCGGCGGCTGGCAAATGCGCATGGGCCTGGGCAAGATTTTGCTGCAAGCCCCCGACGTGCTGCTGCTCGACGAGCCCACCAACCACCTCGACCTCGACACCATTGAGTGGCTTGAGGGCTACCTCCAAAAGCTCACCACCCCTATGGTGATCGTCTCCCACGACCGAGAATTTTTGGATCGCCTCTGTACCCAGATCGTTGAAACCGAGCGGGGCGTCTCCACCACCTACCTGGGCAACTACACCGCCTACCTGACCCAAAAAGAAGAAAGCCTAGTCGCCCAGCTCAGCACCTTTGAGCGCCAGCAAAAAGAAATCGCCAAGCAGCAGGCCTTTGTTGATCGCTTTCGGGCCAGCGCCACCCGCAGCACCCAGGCTAAAAGCCGGGAGAAACAGCTCGATAAGGTCGAGCGCATCGAGGCCCCCACCGGCAGCGTCCGCACCCTGCACTTTCGCTTTCCGCCCGCTCCCCGCAGCGGCCGCGAGGTGGTGACGATTGCCGACCTCACCCACAACTATGACGAGAAGATTTTGTTTCTCGGCACAGACCTGCTGATCGAACGGGGCGATCGCATTGCCTTCCTCGGCCACAACGGCTCGGGAAAATCGACCCTGCTGCGCATGATTGCCGGGCTAGAAACCCCCACCGACGGCCAGGTCGAAGTGGGCAACCACAACGTGATCCCCAGCTATTTTGAGCAAAACCAGGCCGAAGCCCTCGACCTCGAAAAAACCGTGATCGCCACTATCCACGACGAAGTGCCCGACTGGACCAACGAAGAGGTTCGCACCCTGCTGGGGCGGTTTCTGTTCACGGGCGACATGGCGTTTAAGCAGGTCAAAGCCCTCAGCGGCGGCGAAAAAGCACGCCTGGCCCTGGCCAAAATGCTGCTGCGCCCCGCCAACCTAATGATGCTCGACGAGCCCACCAACCACCTCGATATTCCAGCTAAAGAAATGTTGGAAGAAGCCCTTCAGCACTACGACGGCACGGTGCTGCTGGTCTCCCACGATCGCTACTTTATCTCGCGGGTAGCCACCAAAATTGTCGAAATTCGTGATGGCGAGCTACGGCTCTACCGAGGCGATTACCACTACTACCTCGATAAAGTGGTCGAAGAGGCTGAAGCCACAAAGCAGGCCGCCCTAGCCGCTGAGAAAAAGGCTAAGGCCGATGCCAAACGCCAGCAGCAGCAGGCCAAGCGTCAAGCCAGCGCTACAAAATGATGCAAATGTAGAGTAATATGCATCTTATAAAAATTCTCCTTTAAATTACCGACCTAACCCGGTTCTATGCACCCAACGCTGTTCTAGGCTGGTCAAAGTCGAAGCTAGATATACCAAGGCCAGCTCGGGATCGGTAGTTTTTCCACAGGCATAACTCCACTTCTGGGCTTGGATGAGGCTGATTGTCCTCCCAGATCGCTCCAGAGTCGCTTTCTCCCCTGGCGCAGGCTTAGGTTGCTACCAGCGCGATCGCTGTTTGATGGCGATATTTATTTGATTTGATCGCGACATTTATCGACCACTCCGGTGGTGCCCTGGTTCACAGCTAGGGCCAGATTTCTGAATGATATGATTGCTGCCAAGACGTTAGTCCAAGTCCCAAGGATTCTTACCCATGAGTCAGACGTCAATCCCGCCGATGGTGTTAGTTATTCTCGACGGCTGGGGCTATCGGGAAAGTGCCGAGGGTAACGCCATTGCCGCCGCTAAGACCCCGGTAATGGATAGTCTATGGGCGGCCTACCCCCGCACTCTGATTCGCACCTCGGGTAAAGATGTGGGTCTGCCCGAGGGTCAGATGGGCAACTCTGAGGTGGGCCATCTCAACATTGGGGCCGGGCGGATTGTACCCCAGGAACTAGTGCGAATCTCAGATGCGGTAGAAGACGGCAGCCTGCAAGAAAACGAAGCCCTACTGGGGGTTTGCCAGGGGGTGCGCTACAGCAGCAGCAAACTGCACCTGATTGGGCTGTGCTCAGAGGGGGGGGTGCACTCGCACTTGTCTCACCTCTTTGGCCTGCTAGAGATGGCCAAGGCCCAAGATATCGATGAAGTTTGCATTCACGTGATTACCGATGGCCGCGACACCAAGCCCACCGAGGGCAAGGTGGTGGTGCAAAAAATTCAGGACTACGTTGACCAGCTGGGTCTAGGGCGGCTAGTCACCCTCAGCGGCCGCTACTACGCCATGGATCGCGACAACCGCTGGGATCGCGTAGAGAAAGCCTACCGGGTGATGACAGACCCGGGCGAGGGCAGCGGTCAAACGGCGATGGAAGCGCTGCTGGCCTCCTACGATCAAGATGTTAACGACGAGTTTGTGGAGCCGGTGCGCTTGTCTTCGGGGGCGATCGCCCCCGAAGACGGCGTAATTTTCTTCAACTTTCGCCCCGACCGGTCACGCCAGCTTACCCAAGCCCTGGTCGATCCCAACTTTAAGGGCTTTGAGCGCGAGTTAATTGCCCCGCCCAACTTTGTCACCATGACCCAGTACGACCCAGAGATGCCGGTAAAGGTGGCCTTTCATCCCCAAAACCTGAGCAATATCTTGGGCGAAGTGGTGGCCAACCACGGGCTAAAGCAGTTTCGCACCGCCGAGACCGAAAAATATGCCCACGTCACCTACTTCTTTAACGGTGGGCTAGAAGACCCCCTGGAGGGAGAAGACCGGGAGCTGGTGTCTAGCCCCATGGTGGCCACCTACGACAAGGCTCCTGAAATGTCGGCGGCGGCGGTTACCGACACCGCCATTGCAGCGATCAATCAGGGCATCTATGCTTTCGTGGTGATCAACTACGCCAACCCCGACATGGTGGGCCACACCGGCAAGATGGAGTCTACGGTTACTGCCCTTCAGGCCGTTGACCATGAGCTGGGTCGGTTGATCGACGGCATTGGCAAGGCTGGCGGCACCGCCATCATCATTGCCGACCACGGCAACGCCGAGCTGATGTGGGACGAAAACCACAAACCCTGGACGGCCCACACCACCAACCCAGTGCCGTTTATTCTGGTCGAAGGCGAGAAGCTCAAGGTGCCCGCCTACGGTGGCGAGGTCAACCTACGGGAAGACGGGCGGCTGTCTGACATTGCCCCCACCATTCTGCAAATTTTGGGTCTGCCCCAGCCTGAGGAAATGACCGGGCGATCCATGTTTCTTCCGGCCAACGTAGAGATTCGCCACAACCGCACCCCGGTGAAACTGTCTATCTAGCCTCACCCCCGAGCAGTTCTGAAATGGCCCTGGGGCTTGGGGT
This sequence comes from Phormidesmidales cyanobacterium, assembly GCA_038255045.1. Classification (GTDB taxonomy): domain Bacteria; phylum Cyanobacteriota; class Cyanobacteriia; order Phormidesmidales; family Phormidesmidaceae; genus Nodosilinea. The sequence goes on along the minus strand of JBBSLR010000036.1, from coordinate 8,301 downwards.
ATAGTGAAGAGTAGGTTTAAGCAGGTTAGTTTAGGTACGCGATGCTAGTCACCACAGTTTTAAAGGTTATTTGGATGGTTGCCGCCGTTGGCCTAACGGCCATGGTGCTGCTGCACAGCCCCAAGGGTGACGGTCTCGGCGGGCTGGGAGGCCAGGCGCAGCTTTTTACCAGCACAAAGAGTGCTGAAACCACCCTTAACCGCGTAACCTGGACCCTCACCGTCCTGTTTATGGGTCTGACCGTGGTGCTGAGCGCGGGCTGGCTCAAGGTGGCAGCAGCACCCCCAGCACTGTAGAGCTGCTCAGGTTCTCCCTAAGCGCCAAGTCCAAAGCGGCCCCTGGTTTTGCAAAACCAGGGGCCGCTTGCATCAGCGAGCAGGCGCGAGAAGGGTCTACTCTTGCCAATCGCCCGACATGACCGCCAGGGCCTGGCCGGTGGTGGTAACAATGCTGAGGGGTAGCTCTAGGGCGCTTTCTTGGCGCAAAAACTGCACTAGCTGAAGCCCCGTGCTCGCCGGTTCCACCGTGGCCACGTACTGATTGTCTTGCCATTCTAGGCCCACCAGCCGATGGTGCAGCAGCCACAGCTCTGCCAGATCTCCCCGGTTGATCTGCTCGGGCTGATCGCCGCTGTAGCAGTCCCAAGTGTCATCAACAGCCGTCCAGAGGCCCGAGAGGTAGAGGGGGTCGGTGCGGGCGCTGAGTCCATAGGTGGTGAATGAAAAAATTTCGTGACTCCACCAGGTCTTAGCCATGTCAGCCAGGGGATCGGCCTGGAGCGCGACACCGTAGCGAGGCATAGCTTCTAACTGCTTGGTTTGAGCCAGCTCTGAGGGGCGCTGCCAGTCGGGCAGGCTGAGGCAAATATCGGCTGAGATAGAGCCGCCGGGTGCTGATTGCATTTCTGCATGCCCCTGAGCCATGAGCTGGCCCAGGGCTGACCCGGCCGCATCAGCACTCACAAGGTTGCCGTGCATGGGGCTAGGGTTGAACGACTGATCTGGCTGGTTTAAGGCTGTCACCAAACCCACTGAACCAGCACCGAAAGAAATTAGCAGGGCCGTGGCAATCACTTGACTCATGGAGAAGAAAGGGAATCAAAAACGAAGTGAGACCGGCGGGGGCGATCGCCAAAACTACATAGTCAATACACCAGGCAATACACCGGGTCACCGGGGAAGACCCAACCCAAGCCACCTCCTTGATTCCCTTACGCAGAGACTAGGGGAAACCCTCAGCCCAAGGGAAAACAAGACCGATTGAGGCGCTACAAAGGGGCTGTGGAGGGAAAGCCTAGGGGAGATTGACCTACTCTTAACCGCAGTATTTGGGTTTCGACCCTAGGGCCGTTAACCAGTTTTGGCAAGACTTTAGCCTACTAATAAGATAGCGGTTGAGCGTCCTCGCGAACGCTATTCTAGCCACTTCTTTGGGATCGATTTAACTGTCCTAGTAGGGCAGGTCTTGGTCTTGGGGTGGGGCTTCGGCGGCGCGGGGTACAGAGGGTAGGGGATCGGCGCTATAAACTGGTTTGACCGGCACCAGCTCGAGCTGGCGAGGGCGATGAGGCTGAGGCTGTATCCCCTGGCGGCGGCGGCTGGAGATGGCTTCTTCGGTGGTTGATTCGGCCACTACTTCGTAGAGCACCGCCTGCTTGTTGCCGCTGCCCTTGCGCAAAATGCGCCCCAGCCGCTGCACGTACTCGCGGGTGGAGCCACTGCCCGAGAGCAAAATGGCCACCCGCGCCTCGGGCACATCGACCCCTTCGTTGAGCACGTGGCTGACGACCAGGGTGGGATACTCGCCGCTGCGAAAGCGCTGGAGAATGGCGTGGCGCTCTTTGACCGGGGTCTGGTGCGTAATGGCGGGGATCAAGAAGGTTTCAGAGATCTGGTAAACGGTGGCGTTGTCGTTGGTGAAGATGATGCACCGGTCGGGATAGTGCTGGGCCAACAGATCGGCTAGCACCCGCAGTTTGCCCTTAGTGCCCAGGGCGATCGCCCGCGCCTCTCGGTGGGCTAGCATGGCCCGCCGCCCCCCAGCAGACTGGGCGCTGGCCCGCACAAACCGCTGCCACCCCTGGGCCGAGCTGAGCCAAATGTTGGCCTCCTGCAAAAAACGGTTGCGCTGGGCCAGCAGCTGGTCGTAGCGAATTCTTTCTTCGTGAGACAGCTTGACCTTGATCGGCACAATCTGAAACGGGGCCAGGGCATCTCCCGACAGGTCGGCCGCTGATTTGGCGTAGACCACCGGCCCCAGCAGATGGTTGAGGTCGTCGTGGCGACCGTCGGCGCGATCGGGGGTGGCGGTCAACCCTAGCCGGTAGGGGGCGATGGAATATTCAGCAATCACCCGGTTAAAGTCGCTGGGCAGGTGGTGGCACTCGTCGCAGATCAGCAGAGCGTACTGGTTGCCCAGGTTCTCGGCATGGATAGCGGCGCTGTCGTAGGTGGCCACTAAAATCGGCGTGCGATCCTTTGATCCCCCACCCAAAAGCCCGACGTCTACATCGGGGAAGGCTTGCTTGAGATGGGCGTACCACTGGTGCATGAGATCGAGGGTGGGCACCGTGATCAGGGTGGGGCGGGGGGTGACCTGCATGGCCATTTGGGCTAGGTAGGTCTTGCCGCTGGCGGTGGGCAGCACCACAACGCCCCGCCAGCGCTGGTCGATCCAGGCCTGGAGGGCTTCTTTTTGGTGGGGGTAGGGTTCTAGCGCCAGCTGGGGATCAAGCTTTAGGGAGGCGAAGGTCTGGGCCTGATCGGTGAAGGGCACCTGCTCGGCCCGCAGGGTTTCGACCAGGGAGCGGTACTGCTGGGCGGGGATGCGAAATTTCTCGATGCGATCGTCCCAGTGGGCAAACTCTACCCAGCTTTTGCCACGCGGGGGCGGGTGCAGGATCAAGGTGCCGCGATCGTAGGTGAGAGTGGGAGTGCGCCCCATGGTAGTCGATGGTTACTGGGGGTATTGTAGCGGGAGCGAACACACAGGCTCACCCCTACCGGGGGGACATCGCGTAGGGGCAGACCCACGTGTCTGCCCTGAACCTGACATGGGGGATGTTACCGGTCGCAAATTTCCCTATGGCGGGAATTTGGGCGAACACACAGGTCTGCCCCGAGGACATTTCTCTCACCCTCTCATCTCCTCTGTGACTGCGGCAGGTTTGTATTGCAAACAGTCGAGGCGGTTGGCGGGCATGGTGAGATAGAGCACGTCGCCGTCGGCCAGGGTGACATCGAGCAGGGCGTCGCCGTGGAGGGTGCGATCGCTGTTTTCTATGTAAAGCGGCACCAGGTGAGCGGCCTGGGCCACGGCCTGTATGGGCTGGTTGTAGAACGGATGGTGTGGGGTGATTAGGGTGGCGATCGCCACCCACAGCAAATCCCCAGCCATGCCGCTGCCTAAGATGCTGCCCCCCAGGGCAGCGGCGGCAAAGGTGGGGGCCGCCAAATCCATCGGGCTGAGCACCTGGTCAAACTCAAACACCTGCTGCACCTGCTGAGCAAATTCGGCGTCGTAGATGCGCACTACGGCGGGCACCTTAGGGCCAATGCTGCGGGCGGTGAGGGCAATTTCTAGGTTGACGGTGTCATCGCTGGTGACCACCAGCAGGGCCTGGGCCGAGGTCAAATTTAGGGTTTCTAGGGTAGAGGTCAGATTGGCGTCGGCAATGATCACCGGAATTTTGAGCGCCTTCACCGCAGGCAAAAAGCGGTTGTGGGCATCTTGTTCGACGATCGCCACCTGATGACCGGTTTCGTGCAGGTAGGTGGCAATGCGGTAACCCACGCCCCCCAGACCACAGACGATGTAGTGGTGCTGGCGGGGCATGCGGGCCACGCTCCACAAACTCTGAAAGTGCGATCCCAGGATGAAATCATTCAGCAGGGCGTAGCAGATGCCGATCACCCCCGCCCCCACTAGCATCATCACGGCGGTAAAGACTTTGATGGCGGCGGAAGATTCTTCGGCCACCTGCTCTTGCCCCCCAGCTCCGGTGATCATGCCCACGGAGAAGTAAAGGGCATCGACCCAGCTGGTGTTGAGGTTGTGCGAGAGGTAGGTGAAGGTGGCCAGACCAATGGTAATCAGCAGAGCCAAGATCACCAGCAGGGTGGCCCTGGCGCGGCGACGGCCATGGTCAAGGGTGATTAGCAGACGCTGCCAAAACTGAGCCACAGGCCGCGCCTTGAGAATAGGCTTTTGGGGCTGGGTGGCAACTACGATGCGATCGCCCACCTGAAGCACCTCCCCAGTCACCACCGCCGTCACCAAATCGACCGGACGGCGGGCTGAGTGGTAGTGAATCAAAAGCTGGGATCGGTTATCCCACAGGGCCTGCAGCGGCCTGCCATGCCAGGGGTGGGCGGTGTCGATCACCTCTTCGTACATGGGCCAGGTGAGATCAAACAGCCGCAGCTGACCAATGGCGCGGTTGCCCTTGGCGGCAAAGGCAAACAGCGGCGCTGCCAGGGCCGCCGAGCTGAGGCTGACGTGGTGGGGCAGGGTATGGTCGAGGCGATCGCCCAGGCTGATATTAAACAGCCGGTTAATGATGCGAATGTTGGGTTTGAGAATGCGGGCCTGGGTGAGAATCGCCAGGTTGAGGGCATCGTCGGAGGTGGCCAGCACCAGGGTCTGGGCCTGGTAAATGCCTGCCGCCTTCAGGGTATCGGGCGATCGCAGCTCCCCCACCACAATATCGCCCACCACCTCGGGCAGGGGATGGTAGCTCACCCCTACCACCCTGGCCCCCTGCTGCCGCAGCAGGTTAAAGATGCGCAGCCCCGTGCGCCCCAGACCACAGACAATGATTTGGGGCGGCAGGGGCGAGGGCAATTCTGTCGGTTTGAGGGAGGTCACTACCATAGTCGCCATTAACAAACGCTATGTTCTGTTGTCGAGGCTGAGGGCGGGGGCTGCTGTAGCTTAGGGCACCTTGTCGTAAAAGTTTGGGTTCTTGGGTTCTTGGGTTTGCCGCAAACCCAAGAACCTGACACCTACCCGTCTACGTCCCCGATCTCCTCACTCTTCCCTCGCACCGGGGGTAACTTCTCCACCAGACCCATTTCAAAGGCGGTGTCGGGCAGTTCCCCGGCTATGTACTTACCCGGCTCAAACACCCGACCGGGGGTAAAGCACATTTGCCGCAGCTCTACGAGCTCGCTGTCCAAAAACATGGTGCGAGATAGACGTCGTTCTAGGGCCATAGCTGTCTCCTATTCATCTATTTGCCAGAGTTCGCGGTTGTAGTTTTCATCGAGCACGCGCCTAGGCCGCAGGATCAGAATCACTTGGCCGAGGATGGGGGACGCTAGCGGGCTGGGTGACCAGGCGATTGCCAGCTGGTCGCCCGCAGCGGTAAGAAAGTAGCCGTCGTCGCTCCAGATGCGATCGCCCCGATCCACCACCGCCAGCACCACTTCATCGGCGGCATCGGCGGGGTAGTTGGGCAACTGGCGCGCCTGGGTGAGAATTCCCACCGGGTCTTCGGCCCGAAAGATCACCTGCCAGCCGGGCACTGCAATCCACGCGCTAGCCCCGGTGGCGCTGACCATGCTAAACGGTTCTTCCGCCACCACCACCGGCACCGCCTTCAGGTCGTCAAGGGTCAGCGGCATCTGCCCCACCACGGGGATCATGCGGGGCAGCTCGCTCTCGTTCTCGAGGCGATAGAGGGGCAGGCGGGGGGCAGGGCGATCTTTGACCACCGTAAAGTCGGTCAACAGCTTTTCGATGTGCTGGCGCGCCTCAGCCCCCTCGGCAAAGCGCAGACCCTGGGCAATCAGGCGCGAGCGGTCTTGTAGGTCGTCCTTTTGGCGGGCTAAGTTCCAAAAGTGGAAGGCGATCGCATCCCCCGGCCCCTCGCCAAACCCCGCCGGCTTCTCCTTCCGGTAGGCATATTCCTTAATCGGCTTCACCAGATCCCGCACCGCTTCCGAATCTAGCCCGTGCTGCAGGGCAAAGTCGGCGGTGCGAGCGCGATCGGCCTGGGAGAGAATCCGCAGTTCGTACAGAGAATCACTGCCCTGCTGGGTAAAGTGAGCCTTGGTCGCCGCCGCCACCCCGACGCTAATCAGCGACTGGTAAACCTGCTCAGCCACCACGATCTGGTTTTGCTGAATTGGCTCAAACCCGGTTTCTTCAAAAATCTTCTGGGGGTTTAGCCCCGCCTTTTGCAGCGCCTGGCAGCCCTGGGCCCAGTCGACCCAGGTGCCCTGCTTGCGCCGCAGCTTGAGCACTATGCCCTGCACCGCATCGGCATCAGGGGGAGACGAAGAACTAGGAGAAACCATTGCCGTTGCCACGTTAACGCTACACTCCCTGACTCTATCGCGGATGGCAGCGCTTCATCGCGCCCGCGAAACAAAACTCGGGGCGAAATCTGGGGTTGACGATGGTACCTCCATTGCGCCACTATTGTTGATGCGCTTAGAACAGCAGGTAGCGCATTCGGGGCTATAGCTCAGTTGGTAGAGCACTTGCATGGCATGCAAGGGGTCAGCGGTTCGAATCCGCTTAGCTCCATAGTCAACAAAAAAAGAAAAGGGGCCGGTGGAAATTCCACCGGCCCCTTTTTGCTGGTTCAGAGCAGGAGGTCTAGGAACCTAGAAGGTGTAGCCTAAACCGACAGAGCCATTGACCTGGGTGTTGTTATAGAACGACACGTTGACAGCACCATTGGCCACGATGCGGTCGGTGATGCGGTAGTCAACCCCACCGGTGAGCATGGGGCCAACCGAAGTAGAGCCTTCGGTAGAAACCGCGAGGCCACCGCCCAGGTAGGGCAGCAGACGACCGTTGGGGGTAACGGCGTTGAAGTCGTAGGTAACGGGCAGCAGGAAGACGGTTTCACCATCATCGCCATTGAAGTCAAGGTCGCTGATGACGCCGGCGCGCACCGAGATGTTATCGGCTACGGTAACCTTGCTGTTGATAGAGAGGCCAATGTCGTCACTGATGCCGACACCTGCGCCGATATAGTTGTAGTCGGTGCTGGCGTCTTGGGCGTTAGCGGCCATGGGTAGGGCAGCCATAGTAGCGGCGGTGAGACCCAAGGCGATCGCAGCGATAGAACGGGTTTTCATGGTGATTCTCCAAATGCAAACTGTGTGTTGTTGAGAAGCCCACTCAAAACGCTTTTAGGCTTTTGCCATCAGGTCGAGAGGGGGCGGCGGTGAAGCAGATGTGTCGCTTTCGCCATGACACTGTTGTAGCGCTGGAGGCTAGGTACCCTTTGCCCTGGCCATGACAGTTTGTGTAGTGGGTGATACGGGTCAAACAGCCGCAGGGCCGGCACCAATTTCTAGAACCCCTGCTGCAAATGGGTTTACGGGCTTTAAGCAGGAGATAAAGGGCGATCGCCAGGCCCCCTCAGACCACAAATAAAGCAGCCATTAGGAGGCAGACACCCCAACTGGCACAGTCAACTGGCATAGCCTCTCTACAAGCCCGCTCACCCACCCCACCCCTAGCCCCGGTCTTGAATCAGGTCATTGATCTGGTTAAAAATTTCCTCAAACAGCTGGGGCGGCGCGCCGCCCGGAATCAGCAGGTCATTCATAATGAACGACGGCGTACCCTGGAGCTGAAGCTGCTGGGCCAGCTCTAGGTCTTGCTGCATGGCAGCTTCGGCCTCGGCGCTAGTGCGATCGCGGTTGAACTGCTCCATATCGAGCTGCATCGCCTCCGCCAGCTCTAGGTACAGGTCTTCACCCAGGCGGTCTTGGTTCACAAACAGGCCATCGTGGTACAGCCAAAACTGCCCCTGCTGCTGCGCCGCCCAGGCCGACTTGGCCGAGGGCATCGCCTCAGGGTGAATCTGCGTCAGCGGAAAATGCTTGTAGACGTAGAGCACGTCGGCTTCGTGATTGCCCACAAAATCTCGCATGTGGCCCGCTGCCACCGCGCAGTAGGGGCACTGAAAGTCAGAAAACTTAAACAGCACAATCGGCGCGTTGGGGTTGCCCTTGGTGGCCGAGGTGCCAATCAGGCTGGCCCGGTTCATCGAGCCAATCACCTGGGTAACCACGGCCTGATGCTCCTCTGGGCTAGCCGGGGCAGTCGCCTGGTTGCGCCGGGGCACCAGCAGCAGTAAGGGCACCAGCATACCGACCCCCAGGGACGCGATTATGCCCCAGAGCATTAGCTTAGAGCCTGGCAGCCGTCCCCAAATCCTGTTCATGATTAGTCCCTGTGCGATCGCTGACCCCCATCATGCCGTCCTGGGGGTCAGCTAGCCAGGGTTGCGGGCCAGCCTACCGCTGTCCGCGAGGCTGGCAGGGAAGAGCGTCCTTG
>JBBSLR010000035.1:0-11726 GCA_038255045.1 Phormidesmidales cyanobacterium | reverse complement strand
CCGGGCGCTCGGAGTTTTCGGTGCCCGAGAGCTACCTGCGCTAGACATCCCTGCGCTGGACAACTATGGTGCAATTATTATCTGATCGGGCTGGTTGGCAGGGGGTTGCCCGGCTCAGCTATGGCGTCGAGGCGGGGCGCTGTATACCTACCCAGACCTACGCCCGTGCGCCCCTGCGGGTGCAGCGATCGCTCTATCCCGAAGGCAAGGCGCTGTGTCATACGGTGCTGGTGCATACTGCCGGGGGGCTGGTGGGGGGCGACAGTCTAGAGATTGAGATTGACGCTGGGGCGAGCAGCCAGGTGCTGATTACCACTGCCGCTGCCAGCAAGGTCTACGGCAGCGACGCCAGCCTGCCCTCAACCCAGCGCATCGACCTCACCCTCGGCCCCGAGACCTGCCTGGAGTGGATGCCCCAGGAAACTATTGTCTTTAACCACGCCCACTATCGCCAGAGTCTGCGGGTCAACCTGGCCCCAGGGGCGATCTGGGCTGGTTGGGAGATCACCCGCTTTGGCCGCAGCGCCCGGGGCGAAACCTTTGAGTCGGGGCAGTGGCGATCGCACCTCGAAGTCTGGCAGGACGGGCGCCCCCTCTGGCTCGACCGCCAGCACCTGACCGGAGGCAGCCAGGCGCTGCAAAGCCCCAACGGCCTAGGGGGGCATCCTGTAGTGGGTAGCTTTGCCGTGATCGGGTACCAGCCTGACCCCACCCAAATTGCCGCCCTGCGACAGCTCTGGCCCAGCCAGCAGCCGGGAGATATTGGCGTTACCCGCCTGCAAACCGGATTGCTCTGCCGCTATCGGGGGCCATCAAGCCAGGCGGCGCGGCGGTGGTTTGTGGCGGTTTGGCAGTATCTGCGCCCTGACTACCTATGCCGCGCCGCCGCCGTCTCGCGGGTGTGGCCTCGGTAGCCCTGGGGGCTAGGCGATGCGTCGGGGCTAGTGGTGAACCCCTCTTCCCCTGATTGGCGACGGCCATGGCGATATAGCTATAGCTATTTAGGTTAGGACAGAGCCGTCATTCCCGCGTAGGGCCTGCCCCCGCGAAGGCGTGGGGCGGGAATCCACTAGCCTGTAACTGCTCTCAAATGGATTCCCGTGTCCACGGGCATGACAGACGGTTCGCGTAGGTTGGGTGGAACGAAGTGTAACCCAACAGCAGCAAGCCTTTCTGGTTTTTGCGATCGCGCCACCCAGCCGACAAAATTAGGCTTAAAAAACCACTGGTATGGCAAGAACTTTAGCGGCCCCTTCCGGACAGGACGCTGTCTGGAGCGTAAAAAGAAGCCATGAGATCTCTTAAAGGTGCTATGAAGACTCCTCACTTCTCTGGCTCAAAGCTGACTCCCGCCTCAGAATACGCCGTCATTTTGGGGGCTGGGGTGACGGCGGCGGCCTCCATAGCGGCGCAGCAGGTGGCGGTGGCCACGCTGCCCGTCACCACCCTGGTGGCCCTGGGGCTGCTCAATCGATACCGCCTTGACCAGCGCCTGCAAGAGAGCGAAACCGGCGGGCCTACCGTAGAAGAAGCCACGGCCAGGCCGGCGGCGGTGGGGCCGCAGCGAGTCACCGCTCAACCTCAGCCCGACGCGATTTCGGCCCGGCCTCGGGTAGCGGCAGCGCCCGCCGCCGCCCGTTTTTCTGAGCAGCGCAGCTACATCCATGAAACCCTAGCGAAAAAGCTTCAGACTAAGGCCGATTTTGCCGCGATCCAGCAGGCCAGCCTGCAAAAAATTGGCGCTCAGCTGCGCCAAACCCGCACAGAAAAGGCCCTGGAGCTCAACGATATCTACCAGCAAACCTTTATTCAGCCCTATACCTTGAGGGCGATCGAGGCCGGCAATTTGCAGCAGCTGCCCGAAGCGTTTTATATCCGCGCCTTTATTCAGAAATATGCCTCAGCCCTGGGGCTGGAAGGCGCTGCCCTGGCGGCAGATTTTCCGATGGCGTGAGCGACAGGTTGGGGACAGGGACAGGTGCCAGAGGTTGGGTTTTGGGAACGGCCTTGCCCCTAAAATTCAAACCCTCTAGGTGAGAGAGCCGCCGCAGCTCGACCCAGCTCCGGCGGTGCAGCCGTAGCAGTAGGCGCGGGTCTGCACCGTCTTGGCCAGGTCTAGGGAGTTGGCGGCCAGCAGATCGGCCACAGTTAGGGGTTGGCCGCTCGAGGAGCGGCTGGGCAACTTTTCCATTTGGTTAAAGTCGCAGTCGTAGAGGTGGCCCTCGTAGTCAACCGAGAGCTGGTGGCGGCACATTAGGTTCGCCACGGTGGCGGGGTTGTGGTGGTCGGCCAAAAAGTTGAGGTAGGGCCAGTAGAGGTCTTTGCCCTGGAGGTACTGCTTGACCCGGCCAATGGGCAGGTTGGTGATGGTGTAGAGCTGGTTAAAGGCGATGTCAAAGTGCGATCGCAAATATTCTTCATAATCACCCTGGAGCGCCGCCTGGCTAGGGGTGAGGGAAAACTCAGCGCTGCGGGGCACCGGTGGATTGTAAACCAGGTCTAGCTGCAGGGCGGGGTCGTGGCCGTAGCCCAGCTGATTGAGTTTTTGCAGGGCGAGAATTGATTCACTGTAGACCCCGGCTCCGCGCTGCTTGTCAACGTTGTCTTCGAGGTAGCAGGGCAGCGAAGCCACTACGTGGAGCTGGTGGCGGGCAAAATATGCTGGCAAATCTTCAAAGCCGGGGGCAAAGAAAATGGTCAGGTTAGAGCGCACGATCACGGTTTTGCCCAAGGCCCGCGCCGCCTCTGTCAGGGGGCGAAAGCCATAGTTCATCTCGGGGGCACCGCCGGTCAGGTCGATGGTGGTAATCTGCGGAAACCGGTGCAGTAGCTCGATCAGCTGGTCGCAGACCTCGGGCGACAGCTCTTCGGTGCGCTTGGGGCCGGCTTCCACGTGGCAGTGGGTGCAGGCTAGGTTGCACTTGCGCCCCAGGTTGATCTGCAAAACGGTTATGGGCAGCTTGCTGAGGGGCTGGTCGAGGCGTTGCTCAAACGGGGTGACGGTGTTGCTAACGGGGGCGGTGGGGAATGGGGGAGACTGAACCATGAAGCCTAGGGAGATAAAACAGCATTAACAATACGATTGCCGAGCCGATTTGGCTTTCTGGCTTGCGGATGATTGTTGGGCGATCGCTCATTCATTAGAACCCATAGAGCTGAAAACTGCCTGAGAATCGCCCCTGCTGGCGCAGTCAATTCTGCCAGAGCCAGGTCGGTGGGTAAACTTGAGGTACTGCTCTAGCGACGGCTATGGCATCCCAGCCCGTTAAACTCCCTGATCACATTTCCCCATGCGAGTGGGGCCGCACTCCAGCCAGCATTCAGCGTCTGGTGGAAGGCTTGCTATCGACTACACCTGGGTCTGTCCAGAGCATTCTGGCGCTCCAGGCCCAGATTCAGCGAGAAAAAGCGCTGAACCGAGTGGTGCAGGCCATTATTGATGGAGTAGACGGAGTAGACGGAGTAGGCACTGATCAAAAGGAGTTCTCTATACTAAAGCAGTACGTTAAGAGAGCTTAATCCCCTGTCTGACCTGTCATTAATTCAGCATGAAACCCTGAACCTGCTGGAGTGGCCCCGGCTGTGCCAGCACCTGTCAACCTTTGCGGCGACCAAGATGGGGACGCTAGCCGCCCAGCAGCTGGTGGCCTCTGAGACTCAGCCAGAGACCCAGGTGGCCAGCGTCAACTTGCTGGCCCAAACCCAGGAGGCAGACTGGCTAGAGCAGCACCATAACGGCCTCAACTTTGGTGGCATTCGCGATGTTGGCGCGGCGGTAGAGCGTGCCCATCGCCAGGGCTTGCTGGGGGGCGAAGAGCTGCTGGCGATCGCCACCACCCTCCACGGTGCCCGCCAGCTGCGCCGAACCATCGACGGCCAGCCGCCAGAAGACTTGCCCGTGCTGCAAGCTCTGGTGGCCGAGCTGAGCACCCACCCCGACCTCGAACAGCAGATCTACCACTGCATTGACGATCGCGGCGATGTCACCGACCGGGCCAGCCCCAAGCTGGGGGGCATTCGCGATCGCGCCAAAGCCACCCGTCAAGATATTCAGCAGCGCTTGCAGAGAATTTTGCAGCGCCAGGCCGGGGCCATGCAAGAGCTGCTAATTACCCAGCGGGGCGATCGCTTCGTGCTGCCGGTCAAAGCACCCCAAAAAGACTCTGTGCCCGGCATTGTCCACGACGCCTCCGCCAGCGGGGCCACTCTCTATATTGAGCCGCAGTCGGTGGTCGAGTTGGGCAACCGTCTGCGCCAGCTGCTGCGCCAAGAAAAAACCGAAGAAGACATTATTCTGCGCCAGCTCAGCGAGGCCGTAGCCGCAGTCTATGGCGATCTCACCCACCTGCTGGCGGTGGTTACCGAGCTAGACCTGGCCCACGCCCGCGCCCGCTACTCGCTGTGGCTGGGGGCCAACCCGCCCCGCTTCATCGAGCCCCACGAGCAGATTACCCTGCGCCAGCTGCGCCACCCGCTGCTGGTGTGGCAGCAGCGCCACGAAGCGGGGCCAGCGGTAGTGCCCACCAACCTGCTAATTCGCCCCGAGCTGCGGGTGGTGGCCATCACCGGCCCCAACACCGGCGGCAAAACCGTCACCCTCAAGACCCTGGGCCTAGCCGCTCTGATGGCCCGCGCCGGTCTCTACGTGCCCGCCCGCGAGCCAGTAGAAATTCCCTGGTTCGATCAGGTGCTGGCCGACATCGGCGACGAGCAGTCGATTGAGCAGAGCCTGTCTACCTTCTCAGGCCACATTCGGCGGATTGGGCGAATTTTGACGGCGCTGGGGGATGAGGGGGATGTGGGTGATGTAGGTGATGTAGGTATAGACAACCACCTCTTACCGGAACCAAATTCCCCCCACCCCACCACCACCCCACTCACCCACTTACCCACCCACCCACTCACCCACTCCAACACCCTCGTCCTCCTCGACGAAGTCGGCGCGGGCACCGACCCCACCGAGGGCACGGCTCTGGCAATCGCCCTGCTCAAGCACCTAGCTGAGCGGGCGCGGCTGACCATGGCCACCACCCACTACGGCGAGCTCAAGGCCCTGAAGTATCAGGATGCGCGGTTTGAGAATGCTTCGGTGGAGTTTGACGAGGCCACCCTGTCGCCCACCTACCGGCTGCTGTGGGGGATTCCGGGGCGGTCAAATGCCCTGGCGATCGCCCGTCGTCTGGGGCTAAACACCGCTGTTGTTGACGAGGCCGCGGCCCTGATGGCTCTGGGGTCGCAGGATGACGTCAACCAGGTGATTGCGGGCCTAGAGGCCCAGCGCCGCGACCAGGAGGATCGTTCTCAAGCAGCGGCGGATCTGCTGGCGGCCACCGAGAAGCTCCACAACGAGGTGCAGCACAGAGCCAATCTGCTGCGCGATCGCGAGCAAGACCTCAAGCTCCAGCAGCAGGCGGCGGTGCAGGCGGCGATCGCCGAGGCCAAGCGCGACATCGCCCAGGTAATTCGTCGCCTGCAGCAGGGCGATGCCACCGCCCAAGCCGCCCAGCAGGCCACGGCGGCGGTGGATGCGATTGCATCTACCCACCTGCCGACCGCCGCGCCGACTCCCACTAAACCGGGCTACCGGCCAGCGGTGGGCGATCGCATCCGCATTCCCAGCCTGGGGCAGACCGCCGAGGTGCTCACCGCCCCCGACAGCGACCACCGCATCACCGTGCGCTTTGGCCTGATGAAAACCACCGTCAGCCTGGCCGATATTGAGTCACTGCGGGGTGAAAAGGCCGAGGTGCCAGTCAAAACCAAGCCCGCCGACACGGTGCCCGCCGCCCAGGCTGGCCCCCCCGCTCCAGCGATTCGCACCAGCCGCAACACCATCGACCTGCGGGGCATGCGGGTGGCCGAGTCAGAGGCGGTGATCGAAGCGGCGATCGCCCAGGGCAGCGGTGCCCTGTGGATCATCCACGGCCACGGCACCGGCAAGCTCAAGGCCGGGGTGCACGAATTTCTCAAGCGGCACCCGCAGATTCAGCGGTTTGAGCCAGCCGCCCAGGCCGACGGCGGCACCGGGGTCACCGTGGCCTATCTCTAGTTGCCCGTCTCTTTCTGTATCGAAATTGGTAACCACCCCACGGGCCAGCGAGCACCGTGGCACAGTAGGTGGTCTAACCCTTAAAGACAGTGTGAGACCCATGAAAATCAAACGCTACGCTCCCAGACGGTTTACGGCGGCGGCGCTGATGTCGGTTGCCCTGGTGTCGGGGCTGAGCTTTGCCCCGGTGTTTACCTCTATTGCGATCGCCCAGGACAATGTTATGAGAACTCTCACGGTGACCGGCCAGGGCGAAGACTCAATCCCCACCACCCAGACCCAGGTCAGCCTGGGGGTTGATGTGCAGGGCACCGATGCCGCCGCTGTGCAGCAAGAGGTGGCCCGGCGCACGACGGCGGTGGTTGAACTGCTGCGATCGCGCCAGGTCGAGAAGCTCGAAACCACCGGCATTCAGCTCAGCCCCCGCTACAACTACGAAAATGGCCGCACCGATGTGATCGGCTACAGCGGCAGCAACACCGTTAGCTTTCGCATCGCCACCGAGAGCGTCGGGTCTTTACTCGACGATGCGGTCAATGCCGGAGCCAACCAAATTCGCGGCGTCAGCTTTGTGGCTGACGATGCAGCTATTGAGGCCGCCCGCCAGCGCGCCCTTCGCAGTGCTGTCGATGATGCCCAAACCCAGGCGGGCACTGTGCTGGGCAGCCTCAACCTGAGTTCCCAAGAGGTGGTCAGCATTCAAATCAACGGGGCGGCCCCACCCGTGCCCATGCCCCAGGCCGCTCTTTCCAACCGTGCCGAATCTGACTCCGTAACGCCGGTGATCGGGGGTGAGCAGACCGTGCAGGCCCAGGTCACGCTGCAAATTCGGTATTAATTAACACATTGGCCCAGGGTTCTTCTAGCTAGAATGCGCCCAATTCCAAGCAGGCTTTACACAGGTTAGGTCTTGTTCACCACAGGTTTTAGGCGGTTGCCAGCCGCCCCTGTCTTGGCGATGACCCAACCCACTGTGTCTAAGCTAGCTGGACAGCCCTACACTTTGCTGTCCCAGGCATTCCAAACCAGGAGAACCCATAGCCACGTTATTTGACCCACTCGGTGGAGCCACCGCCGTTGACTTAGCCGTCGATAAATTTTACGAGCGCGTTTTACAGGACGATCGCCTCAAGCATTTCTTTACAAACGTAGACATGGCGAAACAGCGCGCCCACCAAAAGGCCTTTCTTACCTATGCCTTTGGCGGCACCGACCGCTACGACGGGCGCTACATGCGCCAAGCCCACCAAGATTTAGTGCAGCAGCACGGCCTCAGCAGCGAACATTTTGACGCCGTAGCCGAAGACCTACTCACCACCCTGGCAGAGATGGGGGTGTCTGAAGAACTGCGAACCAAGGTGGCCGCCATTGCCGCAGCGCCGCAGCACAAAAAAGACCTGCTCAATCAGTAGGGGCCCCAGCCAGCTAGGCCGGTGAGCGATGCTAAATTCGAATCGCACAATCCCGGTGCCATTGAGGCCCAACGGCAGGGGCAACTGGCATTTGGCCTGCCTGTTGGCGGTTAACTCCCCCAACCAGCAGACGCCATGGCTGAAGCCTAGCGTCTAGACAGCCTGGGCCACACCCCGCTCTAAGCCACAGGCCCGAGCAGGCTGCCGCGAAATCATCCGCACCTCATGGGGGTAGCGGGGGCGAGGGTCACCAACCAGCCATAGGGGCGGCACCATCGTCGCTTCGTAACCGTCAATCTCGTAGAGGCTGCCGGGCTGATCTAGCAACTCCACCGTTGCCCCCGGTAGATACTCAAACATCTCATCCCAATCGATCGGCGACTCGGTGTGACTCATACGTAAAAATGACCCTTGTCGAGGGCCACAACGCCGTGATCGGGCACCCAGGCAATCCAGGTGTCGGTCGACTCCTCGCAGAGTAGTTTAGCTTCGTCGGCAGCGTACTCGTTGGGGCGCTGAACCAGCTTCACCCAGGTGTCGCGGGTGTAGGTAATGTGACAGACAGGGTTCCAGCCGGGGGCGATCGCGGCTTCAGCTTGAGAATAGAGTTGCAGAGTCATGGGCCGTCTCCAAGAGGTCTATGCCAGTTATGACCCATTCCTCAGCAGCGCAGAAGTGAATCACTAGACATTTCTGTATCCATTTTTACAAAATAACCCCTACTCTGGCCAGATAAGTTCACAAACCCTGACATTTGCTGGCCTGCCACTGTTTACAAGATGATCGCCAGTCGCCAGCCCAAGGTAGGCGATTCGGATTGATTCATGCAGGTAGGACGTACATCTTGCCCGTCCAGGCGGGACGCCTGCCCCACGGATTTTCACGATTCACACAGAATTGCTATAGGCGGTTCGAATTATCAAATCCGCACCGCACAATCCCGGTGCCACCAAAGCCAAACGGTAGGGGCAAATAGTGCTGACAAGCAAAGCCCCTAAAGCAGCTACTCAACGCTGTTCTAGGGGCTTTGCTTGGCGGGTTTTAGACCGATTTTATTGGGCGGTTATTAGAATAACCAGGCGGTTACACTCACCACCGCTACTCGTTCTCTTCCAGGTAAGCTTCGTCTTCAACCTCGATCTCGACGTCCTCAGCTACGCCCACGGCGGCTCCGCCAATCTCTAGCTTTTCTCTCACCTGGGCTTCAACCTTCTGGGCAAAGGCAGCGTCTTCTTGCAGGCGCAAAATGGTGTTTTCGCGGCCCTGGCCAATATTGTCGCCATCGTAGCTGTACCAGGCTCCCTTGCGCACAATGATGCCGGTCTGCTCAGCCAGGTCAACCAGACAACCCATGGTCGAAATACCCTGGCCAAAGAGAATGTCAAACTCGCCAATGCGGAAGGGTGGGGCCACCTTATTTTTGGCGACCTTCACCTTGGCGCGAATACCGTACTCTTCGGTGCCCTTCTTGAGGGTTTGAATGCGGCGAATGTCGAGCCGCACCGAGGCATAGAACTTGAGCGCGTTACCGCCAGTGGTGACTTCTGGGTTGCCGTAGGAGATACCAATCTTCTGGCGCAGCTGGTTCAAAAAGATCACCGTACAGTGCGACTTGCCAATGCTGCCGGTGATCTTTCTCAGCGCCTGACTCATCAGTCGCGCTTGGAGGCCCACGTGGGCATCGCCCATCTCCCCTTCAATCTCAGCCCGAGGCACCAGGGCCGCTACAGAGTCAATGACCACCACATCAATGGCCGACGACCGCACCAGCTGATCCACTACTTCCAGGCCCATTTCTCCGGTGTCAGGCTGGGACACCAGCAGATCATCGACATTGACCCCCAGGGCGGCGGCATAGATCGGGTCGAGGGCGTGTTCTGCGTCCACAAAAGCGGCGACCCCACCAGCCTTTTGCACCTCTGCAAGAACGTGCAGAGCCAGTGTCGTTTTACCCGAGCTTTCGGGGCCGTAGATCTCGATCACGCGCCCCTTGGGCAGGCCACCGCCGAGGGCCAGGTCAAGGGTCAGCGCTCCCGTAGAAATAGTTTCGACCTTCATGCGGGAAGCATCGCCCAGGCGCATAATGGCACCCTTGCCAAAGTTGCGCTCAATTTGGCCGAGCACCATTGTCAGAGCTTTTTCCTTCTCGGTCTGCTCTTTGCTGATTCCGCCTTTCTTTGCCGCCATAGTCGCCTCAGTGCTGTAGAACTAGACCCCTGAACCCTAGACCAGTTGTCCTTCGAGAATCAGTATAGTACAATTGAACGCATCCGCAATAGGTAGTTATCCGGTTTCGTCGGTTCCCCTACCATTTAGCCTCTAGTCAGGAGGGGTCAGCCCGTGGCAAATGACCAGCTCAATACCCTAATTGCTTTCCCCGGTTGGATTGTGGCCGTCACCCATCAACGCTCTAGAGAGTTTTTTTGCTGGGTAATCACGCCTGATCTAGCGGCGCTCACCGACGGCGAGATCCATGCCACTAGCCAGGCGGCCCTGGCTGCGGGCCGTAGCCTCGTGCAGTGCTCCACCGGCCCCCAGGTAGACTTTAGCCGCTGCCGCCTCTACCAAGATTAGCAAGAAGGCTGGCGGCATCACTCAGGGCCTTCAGGGCAGACAAGAGGAAACGCCCTGGAGCATCGCAGTATGGCTAAAAACCCGGTTTCTTGACCAGAATGCCAGTCATACCTTTAGGGCAGCGACGAAGAAACCGGGTTTTTGTACCGACGTTCTAATCGTCGTCTTCAAACACGCCCCTAAAGAAATCAATGGTGTCTTTGAGGGCGGCGATAAAGCTGTCGATCTCGGCTTTGGTGTTGTAGAAATACAGGCTGGCCCGAGCGGTGGAGTCAGTGCCTAAAATGCGGTGCAATGGCTGGGTGCAGTGGTGCCCCGAGCGAATGGCAATGCCCGACTGGTCAATCAGAGTTGAGAGATCCTGGGCGTGAACGCCTTCGACGGTAAAGGTGGCCAGGGCGGCGTGGCCGCTGCCATCGGCTTCGGGGGCGGGGCCGTAGAGGGTAACTTCGGAGATGGTGGATAGCTGCTGGTGCAGGTAGGCGGTCAGCTCGTGCTCGTAGGCGGCGATGTTGTCCATCCCCAGCCCAGAGAGGTAGTCGACGGCGGCCCCCAGAGCGATCGCCTCGGCAATGGCAGGCGTCCCCGCCTCAAACTTGTGGGGCAGCTCGGCATAGGTGGAATGGTCAAGAAACACATCGGCAATCATCTCGCCGCCGCCCATGAAGGGGGGCATGGCTTCGAGCACCTCTAGCTTGCCGTAGAGAAAGCCAATGCCGGTGGGGGCACACATCTTGTGGCCTGACGCCACAAACCAGTCGCAGCCCATCGCGGGCAGGTCTAACGCCATGTGGGGCGCACTCTGGCAGCCGTCAATCAGCACTTTGGCGCCGTGGGCGTGGGCAATTTCGATAATTTCCGCTACCGGGTTGACGCAGCCCAGGGTGTTGGAGACGTGGTTCACCGCCACCAGCCGGGTTTTGTCGCTGATCAGTTCTTTGTACTGATCGAGGTCAAAGGCCTGGTCGGCGGTCAGCCCTACAAACTTCAGCACCGCCCCGGTGCGCTGAGCCACCAGTTGCCAGGGCACTAGATTGCTGTGGTGCTCCATCACCGAGAGCATGATCTCGTCACCCGCCTTCAGGGTGTTCATGCCCCAGGCGTAGGCTACCAGGTTGATCGCTTCACTGGCATTGCGGGTAAAGACGACCTGGTTGCGGCTGGTGGCATGGACGAAGGCGGCTACCTTGTCTCGGGCACCTTCGTAGGCGTCGGTAGCGCGGGCGCTGAGGTTGTGGACGCCCCGGTGCACGTTGGCGTTGTCGCTCTGGTAGTAGTGACTCAGGGCGTCAATCACCGCCTGGGGTTTCTGCGACGTGGCCGCGTTGTCCAAATACACCAGCGGGTGCCCGTTCACCTCCTGGTGGAGGATCGGGAAGTCGGCGCGAACCTTAGCGGCGAGGGTGAGGGCTTGGGCGACGGTCATGGGGGTGAGGGGGTGGATGGGTAGGGGGTGGATGGGTGGGAGATTACGTCCACTGGGTAATGGTTTGGGCGAGGCGCGATCGCAGCGTCTCCACCTCTATTGTCTCTAAGATCTCCATAGCAAAGCCATAGATCAGCAGCCGCTGGGCGGCGGGGGCGCTAATGCCGCGACTTTGCAAATAGAAAATCTCGTCGGCCTGGAGCTGGCTAACGGTGGCACCGTGGGCACATTTCACGTTGTCGGCGACAATTTCGAGCTGGGGCTT
>JBBSLR010000034.1:0-11805 GCA_038255045.1 Phormidesmidales cyanobacterium | reverse complement strand
CTCTCGCAGTGCATGAGCCAGTTTCTCATGCGCATCGTCAACCCGGTCGATCAGGACAGTCTGAAATACGGCGTGGAGGCGGCGGGGCGCGATCTGCTCAAAGAACTGCCCTCGCTTACCAAGGGCCAGGTGATTGTGTCGGGGGCCTGCGTCAACACCCCGGTGCTCTGCCAGGTGCGCCAGCGCCTCACCAAACACGGCGGCGAAACCATGAATGCTCCCGAGGCCTGGATGAGTCATTTTCAGAGCCACCGCCAGCAGGCCCGCCAGTTCGAAAAAGCCGCCCCAGCCAGCCCCGGCAAAAAAGCCGAAACCTTCGGCGGGGTGAGTATTGAGTAGCTGATGCCGCCCCGACTAATCTCGCCCGCTGAGGGCACGGGCGGTCTCGCGACCTTCTTGCTTGCGCTTGAGGCTTTCGCGCTTGTCGTGGAGCTTTTTGCCCTTTCCCAGGGCGATCGTGGCCTTAACCCAGCCCCGCTGGAGATAGAGCTTAAGCGGCACCAGAGTCAGCCCCTTTTGCTCGACCTTGCCGATCAGCTTGCGAATTTCGTCGCGGTGCAGCAGCAGCTTGCGGGCGCGCTTGGCCTCGTGGTTGTAGGCCTTGTTGGTCATGGTATAGGGAGAAATGTGCACGTTGTGCAGCCACAGCTCGCCGTCTTTGATCAGGGCGTAGCCGTCGCGCAGGTTAACCCTGCCCTGGCGAATGGACTTGACCTCTGAGCCCATCAGCTCTAGACCCGCTTCGTAGGTCTCTAAAATTTCGTACTCGTGGCGGGCCTGGCGGTTGTCGCTGACAATTTTGTACCCATCACTGGAATCGGCCACGGCGCATTCTCCTATTCGACCACCACCCGCCATTCGTGCAGCTCGTACTCGACGCAGTGGTTTTGAACCAGCGGGTCGGCGGCGACAATGGCGCGGGCCTCATCGATTGAATTGGCTTTGAATAACAGCATACCACCCCCATATTCGGCCCAGTAGCCGGTCTTGGCTGCATGACCCTGGGCGATCAGGTCTTGGACGTAGGCCATGTGGTCGGCCACAAATAAGTCAAAGGTGGTTTTGTTGACAATGCCTCTTTCGAGCTTGACGAACCAGGGCATGGGAATGCGATCGCAGAAAAACTATTCAAGCACGAGCCTAGGGCACATCGACCCGAAGGTCTTCTTCGCTGCCCAGGTGATTGGTCTTCACCCAGCGCAGCCGCTTGGGCCGCACGGCCAGGCGCATCGCCATAGTAGCAATCACCAGCAGCCAGTGCACCATGTACACATTGCCCCACAGGGTCTGTAGCCCGCAGACCCACACCGACTGCTGTCGAGTGCGGCGCAGCCCGCAAAACATGCCCACCATAGAGAGCGTCAACACCAGGCTCGACACGGGCAAAAATATCGGCAGTCGGTGGCGCAGCACCGCCATGGCAAAGTCTGGCAGCGCCACCGTGGGCAAGCCGTACTGAATCACCCAAAACGCTGCCATATCTAAGGTCTTAGCCGGAACCATACGGTTTTGGGCAATTAGCCGCCAGTAGTCGAGGTAGCGCTGATAGCCCCCCTCAGCCCAGCGGTTGCGCTGATGCCACAGAGCCAGGGGCTGCTCAACGCCCTCTTCGCCCACGGCGGGGTGGAGCAGAAAGTGAATCTCCCAGCCGCTAAAGTGCAGGCGCAGGGTCAGATCTAGATCGTCAGTAATGGTTTCTTCATTCCAGCCACCGCAGTGGGTCAGGGCGGTGCGGCGCACAAACTGGCCATTGCCCCGCAGTTCGCCAATGCCGCCCAGACTAATCCGCTGCTGCTGAAAATAGCTGTCGAGGGCCATTTCTGCCTGCTGCCCACGGGTCCAGAGGTTTTTGGCTCGGTTGACGATGGCTTTTTGCATCTGCACCGCCCCCACGGCCTTCTGGTCAAACAGGGGCACAATGTGGCGTAGCGCGTCTCTAGACACTCGGGCATCGGCATCAAAGACCCCGATAATATCGCCCTTGGTATCGGGCCACACCTGGTTGAGCGCCCCTGACTTGCCGCCGCTGGCCCCGGCAGGGCGGGGCAACACCCGCAGCTGGGGGTACCGGGCAGCTAAATTTTGCAGGCGCTGGGCCGTGCCATCGGTGCTGTTGTCGTCGATAATCCAGACATCGTAGCGGCTGGCGGGGTAGTCGAGCTGGCACAGAGCCGCCACCAGGGGTTCAATCACCGTTTCTTCGTTTTTGGCGGCCACCAGTAGCGATACGTAGGGCCACGCCAGAGCATCCTGAGCGCCTTTTTGCGCTACTTCCTTGGGCGCGTCTGCTGGTTCGGCGGTGGCGGGCAGCGGCACTACCGCCCCTAGCGACTTCGCCAGCAGAATTCTCAGACCGTGGGTCGTGAGCATAGCCGTTAGCCCCAGCACCACCCAGCTACCCCAGGACAACAGGTGCAGGATAACCGTCACGCCCCACAGCAAGCTCAGGGTCAGGGCCGCCTTAGAGCGCCGACCGGTATAGCCGGGAAAATCTTCGATCTCTAACTCCTCCAGCGGAGTAGAAAAGCGCTTGGTAGAGAAGCGTTCAGGAAAATCAGCCATGAACTCAGGTAGGAAGCACAACAAACAGAGGCAGCGGCCAGGCGGTCATCATCGGAGAAAATACACCTTACCCCAAGCGTGCCCCGGCCTAGGTCTATCATCCTTGATTTTGCGGGAAATATTTTAGTGATACCCCTAGCCCTATCCTGGGGAATGATAGCTGTGTGTAAAGCATCATCGACCAATCTAGCCGGGTAAGGATCTAGTATCCTAGGCAGCTAAATCCGATGACCGCCGGAATGATCGTTTGTTGAAACTCGACCTAAGGCCAGACCCATGAGTTTGACGTTTGAGGCAATTCAGCCCGCAGCCAAGCAAGACATCAGCGTTTACATGCCCTACTACCAGGGTAATAAACGCAATGCGCTGCCCTATGCCATTTCTCTCTACAAGCAGGGTAATTTGGAGGGTGAGCGAGAGATTGAGGGGAGCGAGAGCATTGCCTTTGTAGCCACCTGGAACGTGTCGGTGTTGCCCGCCGACCTGACCCGCTGCCGTATGCAGTTTGATGCCGACAATGACCTCAGCTACGAGATCACCATGGCAACCTTTGAATTTGTTGACTTTCTATTTGATGTGATTGTAGCCCTGCGGCAAAAGCGCCCCGCCGACTTCTCCCAGGGCTTTTACCGCAAGCTGCTGCGCCTAGATGATTAGGGCCTAGATATACCAAGTCCAGATCGGGATCTGTAGTCTTCCCCCAGGTAGAACTCCACTGCTGGACTTGGATCAGGTTTAACGGGGGCTAACCGGAGCCGGGGTTTTGCCTATGCCCGATGCCGACAGGCTCAGAGGTGGCAGAATGGGTGTGGTAATGTGCCTACTGATGTAATCCAGCACTGGTTTGCGTTGCAGACCCAGGGTTGGGGTGTCAGAGATCAGTGCGTTAGCCCACGGAGGACTTGCAGCGTGCCCAGTTCAGCGAAACGTTTGGTAATTGGTTCGACCGAGTCGTACAGCGGCAAATCGGCGGTGTTGCTGGGTATTGGGCTCCAGCTTCAGGGGTTGGGCATGGATCTTGGGTTTGGCAAGCCCATCGGCAACTCGATCAATGGTGAGGGTAAAGACCCGGATCTAGATTTTATTGTTGAGACGCTGCATCTGCCGGGGTCACGGTACTATGCTCCTTCTATTTCGCTGACTGAGGCTACGGTGGCCGACCAGCTCACCCTCAGCGGTGGGTCTCCCAACCGCTACAGCTTGCAGCGGTATACCGAGCACCAGGGAGAGGCGCTGGTACTGCTCGAAGGCCCTGGGAACTTGACCGAAGGTACTCTGCTCAATCTCTCGGTGGCCCACATTGCCGCCGAGATCGATGGGTTGGTGCTGCTGGTGACCCGCTACGACTCTTTGCTGCTGGTGGATCGACTGCTGGCGGCCAAGGCACAGCTGGGTTCGCGTCTGATTGGGGTAATCATTAATGATCTGCCTGCCGAGGCGGTGGAGACTTGCGCCGATCTAGCCCGGCCTTTTTTAGAGCACCAGGGAATTCCGGTGCTGGCGCTGCTGCCGCGATCGCCGATTATGCGCAGCATCACCGTGTGCGAAATTGTGGCTCGGCTCAATGCTGAGGTGCTGTGCTGCGAAAACCGGCTTGATTTGATGGTCGAAACCCTGACCATTGGGGCCATGAATGTGAATTCGGCGCTGCGATATTTTCGCCAGGCGACCAACATGGCGGTGGTGACGGGGGGCGATCGCACCGACATTCAGTTTGCGGCCCTGGAGACCTCTACCCAATGCCTGGTGCTCACTGGCCAAATTCCCCCTTCTCCCGAGATTTTAGAGCGGGCCTCAGATATGGAGGTGCCCATTGTCTCAGTCGACTCTGACACCCTGTCTACCGTCGAGCGCATTGATGAGCTGTTTGGCCAAGTGCGCGTACACGAGCCCATCAAAGTACGGTGTATTCAAGAACTAATTGCCGCCCACTTTGATATGGATCGGCTGCTGCAGCTGCTCGATCTGGGGCTACCTGTGTCCGCTGGCTGAAGAATCGGCCTGTGGTCTTATCCTCAGCTTCTGATACAATGAAGCGCGTTATTCTCGCATTCGGTGCAGCCTTTGAGTCAGTCCATGGAAGCGTCGCTCGAATCCGCTAAAGTCGACACGTTTTTGCAGGAACTCGCGGCCATTCAACAGTCGGGTTCTAAGCGGGTAGCTATTTTGGGGTCGCGCCATGTGCCCATCACCCACCAGCAACTCATTGAGCTGATGACCTATGCCCTGGCCCTAGGGGGCAATCGCATCATTACCTCGGGGGCGACGGGCACCAACTTTGCCGCCATTAAGGGGGCGATGAAGGCTGACCCCAACCTACTCACCGTGATTTTGCCCCAGAGCCTGGCCCGGCAGCCCCAGGAGTCGCGCGATCAGCTAGAGCAGGTGATGCATCTGGTCGAAAACCCCGCCAGCGACACCCTATCGCTGGCGGAGGCTAGCTCGGTGTGCAACCAGGAGATTATTTCTCGCTGCCAGCAGCTGATCTGCTTTGCCTTCCACGACAGCACTACCCTGCTAAAAACCTGCCAGGATGCGGAAGATCAGCGCAAGATTGTGACGCTGTTTTACTTTGACTAGCGATCCTGGCAGGTTTGACGGGTTAAAAAGCTGGCCGGTTTAAAGCTTTCCAGCCTGCTAATTTTCCGACTTAACCTGCCGACGCTCTAACCTGCTAGCGTCTCCCGATTCCCACCACCACAGAAATTAGCGAGGATAGCGATTTATGGCATCTGTGCTCACCATGCCGGGGTTTTTGCTGGTCAGCATCGGGCTGGCGGCGCTGCTGGTCTATCTGCCGTTTTTTGCCGTGGGCTATGGTCGCTTTGCGGTGGGCTACGACCAGGCGGCCCCTCGGGCGATGTTGTCTAAGCTGCCGCCCTACGCCCAGCGGGCCACCTGGGCCCACGAAAACGCCTTTGAGTCAATAATTTTGTACTCCCCGGCGGCGCTGATGGCCTACGTGACGCAGCAAGATTCGGGGCTGGCGCTGGGTGCGGCGATCGCCTACCTGATCGCCCGCACCCTGTACCCAGTGGCCTATGTCTTGAATGTGCCCATTGGGCGATCGCTGATGTTTGCAGTCGCCAACTTGAGCACCTTTACCCTCTATTTCTTGAGCTGTCGGTCGGCCTTGATGTAGTCTGTTGGTACATAGATAAACTAAATCCAAGTCCAAAAATGGAGGTTTGCCTGCGGGAAAACGACCGCTCCCAATCTGGGCTTGGCATACAAAACGGTACCCATGGCTTCTAGTTTTTCCTTTGACATCGTCAGCGATTTTGACCGCCAAGAACTGGTCAATGCCCTCGACCAAACCCGGCGCGATGTGATCGGCCGCTACGACCTCAAGGACACCAAAACCGCTATCGACCTGGCGGACAGCACCATCACCATTGAAACCGCCAGCGACATGACCCTGGACGCGGTGAAGGATTTGCTCCACCAAAAAGCAGCCAAGCGCAACCTTTCCCTCAAGATCTTTGAGTACGGCGAGGTGGAGGCCGCCAGCGGCACCCGCGTGCGCCAGGCCGTGACCCTCAAAAAGGGCATCGAACAGGAGATGGGCAAGCAAATCACCAAACTCATTCGCGACAACCTGAAGAAAGTCACCGCCGCCATCCAGGGCGACGCGGTGCGGGTGTCGGCCAAGTCTAAGGATGACTTGCAGCAGGCCATGCAGTTGGTAAAACAGGAAGACTGGCCCGTGGCGGTGCAGTTTACCAACTATCGGTAGGTTTTGGGCAAGCTGAAGGGGAGCATTACCCCGGAGCATCTACCCATGGCCGCCGAACTGAGCAACACTGAGCTGGGCACCCTGGGGGAAACCCTGGTGTCTAACTGGCTGGTTTCCCAGGGCTGGCGACAGTGCGATCGCCAGTGGCACTGCCGCTGGGGCGAGCTAGACCTGGTCATGGCCAAAGGCCCCGCAGACAGCCAGGGACAGATCGCCTTCGTGGAGGTCAAAACCCGCAGCCAGGGCAATTGGGACGCCTACGGCCTGATGGCCATTACCCGCACCAAACAGGCCAAGCTGTGGAAGGCAGCCCAGCTTTATTTACTGAAGCAGCCCCAGTGGGCCGAGGCCGCCTGCCGCTTTGATGTGGCCCTGGTAGCCTGCCGTAGCGATCGCCCACCGGCCACTAACCCAGCCCAGCGCCGATCGCTAGAAGATGGCCGCTATCTGGTGCTGCAAGACTATATCGAACACGCCTTTGACGCGACCCGACGCTAGGGAAAGCCCCTGGAGTACCCCCCTGAGCAACCTTCTGAAGTAACCTAGGGTGCAAATTCTTAAGTAAATAATAACGCCCCATTAACGGCAATTGGCCGTTCATAGCCTATGCTGCTATATAGAGGTATCGTCGTTGTCCTGCCTCTATCCCTAGCGTCTGCATCGAGCCGGTGGGCGAGAGCAGGCTTCCTACCGTACTTCCCAGCCCGTTGTTTCTCTGGGAATGTCATATGACAAAATTTGCTATTTATGTTTGCCCGACCGGGAGCCTGGCTGAGCAGATTCAGCGGTTTTTAGCCGAGCACCGCGAAACAGCAGCCCCCATTGAGCAAGGCCCCGATGCCTGCTGTCTGCTGATTGAAGGCTTTGAGGAGCAGTCTGGCGCCGCCCCGGTGTATACCCGCAGCCTAGATCGCGCCTACAACCGAGGCCTCAAAGCGCGCCCATCTCCGGCACTCACCCTTGAGGGTTTAGTTACGAAACCCGACTGGAGCGGGCTGGCGATCAGCTCTCCCTGGCTAAAGCAGGTGATGGTGAATTTTGCCTGCACCGTCAAGTCACCCACCCGCAAAATGCCCCTGCGCATTCAAGATGAGCTGGGGCTGCCTTTGGTCTACGGCTCTAACCGCAAGCAGGCCAAGGCCGTGTTTGCGGAAGCTAAAGCCGCCATTGACTGGGAAACCCCCACCCAGTGGGAACTGCGGTTTTATCAACAGCTGACCAACCAAAGCTGGAAATGCCATAGCAGTTGGGAACTGGGCGAAGGTCAGCCCTCGGTAATGCAGGCCTCGGTAAGCTAGGGACAACTGCCATCGCTTCAGCCATTATCGCCCCCGACCCACCGATTCCCCACGTCACCCTGGTGCTGGCCATGAGCCTAGACGGCAAGATTGCCGATGCCCAGCGCGGGGCTGCCCGGTTTTCGTCGGTGGCCGACCTGGCCCACCTGGAGGCCCAGGTCGCAGCGGCAGACGGGGTGCTTTTTGGCGGCGGCACCCTGCGGGCCTACGGTACCACCCTGAGCGTGCGCGATCTAGATCTGCTGGCCCAGCGGCGACAGCGACAGCAGCCTGAGCAGCCGATCCAGATCGTCTGGTCGCCCTCGGGGAATTTAGACCCTAATTTTCGCTACTTTCAGCAGCCGGTGCCCAGGGGGTTGCTCACTACTGCGGTAGGGGGCAAAGGCTGGGAAAAGCCTGAGTTCCAGAAAATTTGGACTGTGCCCGAGTCCAGAACCCAACCCTGGGATTGGCCCTGGGTTTTGGCTCAGTTTGAGTCGGCAGGAATAAATACCCTGGCTCTGTTGGGCGGCGGCGGGCTGGCGGCGGAGCTACTGCGCTGCGGCTGCGTCCATGAAATATTCATCACGGTGTGCCCGCTGATTTTGGGCGGTGCTACGGCCCCAACCCCGGCAGATGGAACCGGATTCTTGGTCGCGGTGGCACCCCGGCTGCAGCTGTTGTCTCACCGAGTGGTGGAAGGCGAGGTGTTCCTACACTACCAAGTACTGGCTTCACTCCCGCCCTCAGGAGACAGAACTATCTGATGGTAAAGTCACTGGCCGCTGCATCACTGCCCAAGACCATCGCAAATCCAAAAGTTAAAATTGCCGCCTGCCTGCTCTCTGCACGGGGCGATAATTTCCTTTAACCTGGAGAATAACTGTCTCCTAATGGCCAACTACCCATGGGCTACCCCACTGCGCCAACTCTGACCGCCACCTGGATTCGCCATATTGAGGAAGTGCCGGAGGCGGTGTGGGATCAGATGGCCCAGCCCCTGGCTACCCCCTTCTTAGAGTGGAGCTGGCTGCACAATATGGAGCGCTCTGGCAGCGTGGGGGCCAATACCGGCTGGCTGCCCTGTCACCTGACGGTCTATCGCGGCCAGACCCTGGTGGGGGCAGCGCCGATGTATCTTAAGGGCCACAGCTACGGCGAGTTTGTGTTTGACCACCAGTGGGCTGACCTGGCCGAGCGCCTGGGGGTGCAGTATTACCCCAAGCTGCTGGGTATGGCCCCTTTTACGCCGGCGGAGGGCTACCAGTTTTTGATTGCCCCCGGTGAAGATGAGCGGGCGGTGACCCTGGCGATGGTGGAGGCGATTGATACCTTTTGCGATCGCAACTCCATATCGGGCTGCCACTTTCTCTACGTCGATCCCCAGTGGCGGGCCACCATGGTTGAGCTGGGCTTTGCTGAGTGGCTGCACCACGGCTATGTGTGGCAAAACCACGCGTTTCAGAGCTTTGACGACTACCTGGGCATGTTTAACGCCAACCAGCGGCGCAACATCAAGCGCGAGCGCAAGTCGATGGAGACGGCGGGCCTGCGGCTGGAGGCGGTGACGGGGGATGCGATCAGCAAGGCGCTGTACAACCAAATGTACGACTTCTACGCTGATACCTGCGACAAGTTTGGCTGGTGGGGCAGCAAGTACCTGACCCGCAAATTCTTTCAGCTGCTGCACCACGACTATCGCCACCGCACGGTGTTTTTTGCCGCCTACGGCGAAGACGACGACAACCCAGTAGGCATGTCATTTTGCCTGACCAAGGGCGATCTCCTCTACGGGCGCTACTGGGGTTCGACCCTAGAGATGAGCAACCTGCACTTTAACGCCTGCTACTACGCGCCGATTGAGTGGGCGATCGCCAACAACATCACCCTGTTTGACCCCGGGGCCGGGGGCCGCCACAAAAAGCGCCGGGGCTTTCCGGCGATGGGTAACTACAGCCTGCATCGGTTCTACGAGCCGCGCCTGCAAACTCTGCTGACCCGCTACATCAGAGAGGTCAACGAGCTAGAGCAAACAGAGATCGACGCCATCAACGCCGATTTACCCCTCAAGTTGCCCTAGGGCAGTGAGGGAATCGCCGGGGATCATCCTGATCCTTTTTCGAAAAATTATTCCGTGGCCCTAGAAAATCCGGGCAGGGTAATTACAAGAGGCCGCTTTTTTGGGGCTAGCCTGAGCGGCCAACGGGAATGGGTTGAGACTGGTTCGGTGGGGCTAAAGGGACGCTATGAAGCAATGGTTAACGGTTGATTTGATGTGGCTATGGCGCTGGGCACGCCATTCCCAGAAAGGTGACTCGATTGGGCTAGGTCTTAGTCTCTTGCTATTGGGGGCCTGCGGGCAAGCCCAGCTCGGTGCCCCGGGGGGCCGCTCTCCCGAAGCCACCGCAATGCTACAGTTCATAAACTCCCAGCCCATTGCCCTAGCCAGCGCCATGACTAGCCCCCTACTGTTTGATAGCGTTTCAGACTTTTCTGAAGGGGTGGCCCTGGTGCGACTGAAGTCGCGGCTGGCCTACATCGACCGCGACGGCCAGATCAGCATTCGGGTGGCGGATGACAATGTGACCGTCGCCACCAACTACGCCGAGGGGCTGGCGGTGGCCCAGGCGGGGGACTTCTTTGGCTACCTCGATCGCAGCGGCAGCTGGGGCATACCGGTGCAGTTTCGCAGAGCCAAGGCATTTTCGGAGGGGCTGGCGGCGGTGCAGGGGGGCACCAAGTATGGTTACGTGAACCCCCAGGGAGAATGGGTGATTGAGCCGCAGTTTGACCTGGCCGAGCGGTTTGTCAACGGCCGCGCCCTGGTCAAGCTAGAGGATGCCTACGGCTATGTGGACGCCACGGGTCGCCGGGTGGTGCCCCTAGCCCTAAAAGACGCCTGGAGCTTTGCCGAATCGCTGGCGGTGGCGCGGGTCGATCAGCTCTACGGCTACATCAACCCCGATGGGGAAATGGTGATTGACCCCAGCTACGACGGGGCCTTTAGCTTTGCGGAGGGGCTGGCGCGGGTGCGTCAGGGCCGCGCCTTTGGCTTTATCAATGCCGAGGGCAAGATGGTGGTAGAGCCAACGCTGGCCTTTGCCTCAGACTTTTCGGAGGGGCTAGCCGCCGCGCTGATAGAGGGCCAGTGGGGCTACATTGACCCGACGGGCCGGGTGGCGATCGCTCCGCAGTTTGACTACGCCGCCGATTTTTCTGAGGGGCTGGCGGTGGTGCAAAAAGACGGGCGCTACGGCTACGTTGACCCCCAGGGCGAATGGGCGATCGCCCCCCAGTACGCCAACGCTGGCAGGTTCTCCGAAGGCCGAGGCCGGGTGCAGATTGACCACCGCTGGGGATTTGTCGACGCCGAGGGCAACCTGCTCAGCGTGGCCGGGTTTAAGGATATCAACTAAAACTATCCAAAGCGCTAAGGATCTAAGATTAAATAAAAGAGTTACTATGCCTGATGATAGGGGAATTCAGTGGGCGAGGCCGGTATAGAACGGCCACCTCGCTGATGTCTGGCCCAAATGGAACGACACTGCCCTGGCAAATCTAGCCCAAATTGGCTCAACTATTTAATCCTCGATCCCTAGCCATTTTGGCAAGGGCTATATCCAGATCGAAGGCTGAAAACGCCGCGAAGTCAGTCTGACCCGCTGACCGCTGGCCCCGTCCTAACGAAGGAACACCATAGTAGGCATTCCTTCCCAAAGGTAAAAATGGCGGGAATAAATTCCGGGTCTAAATTCCGGGTCTATTGCTCCTGCATCAGCCGCAGGTAGTTTTGCTTGAGCTGAATGTGGCTTTCGCTCATGCGATCGGATAGATTTTTCTCCACCTCAGACAGCTGCTCCCAAAAGACTGAAGAGCGCTTGGTGCCAATGTACTCGCGCCAGAGCTGCTCTAGCAGCACAGCTGCTACGGGATCTTGGGTCTTAAGTTCGCCAAGTACCTCCTGAAACGCCTGATGGGCTTCAGGGTGCTGCTGTACCTGCTGGGCCAGGTTGATGGCTGATTGCAAACGGCTCGACAGGTCAGAGGGATTGCTCATGGGAGAAATATTTATGATTAACTGTTACAAATCTAAACAATTAAACCGATCTCGGCAAGCAAAGTCTTCAACTGGGCCTATTTCTGCCTACTGCGACGGGCAGAGATTGGGGTAGATTCATAGGGGGCTGCACAGCTGGCTCTGCACTGGCTCCCTTCTCCTAGCGGCATATT
>JBBSLR010000033.1:0-11852 GCA_038255045.1 Phormidesmidales cyanobacterium | reverse complement strand
TTGAGGTGATGAATATTGCGGTTGACCCCGATCACCAGGGTAAAAAGCTAGGAAAATTGCTGCTGGCGGCGGCAATTGATCGCGACTACTTCGTGCGTACCTACCCAGCGCCAATTTTTGAAAACGGCATTTGGTGCCGCGATCGCATTCTGCTCTCCCAAGATTTGTAGCGGCGATTTATATGAAACAGGTGCAAGTTCACCCTCCTGACCCCCAATGGCCTGAGGATTTTGAGGCAGAAGCCGCCCAGATTGCCCTGGCCCTGGGCGATAGTGTGGCGCGCATTTACCACATTGGCAGCACCTCAATTCCCAACATTTACGCCAAGCCAGTCATTGACATGCTGGTGGAGGTCAGCGCCATCGACCGGGTTGATGCCTACAACGGCGCGATGGCGGCCCTAGGCTATACCGCCATGGGCGAGTATGGTCTGCCAGGGCGGCGCTATTTTCGTAAAGACAACGCTGAAGGGGTTAGGACCCACCATGTCCATACGTTTCAGCTGGGGTCATCAGAGGCAGTCCGCCACCTGGCCTTTCGTGATTTTATGCGAGCCAACCCCGACTGCGCTC
This sequence comes from Phormidesmidales cyanobacterium, assembly GCA_038255045.1. GTDB lineage: Bacteria > Cyanobacteriota > Cyanobacteriia > Phormidesmidales > Phormidesmidaceae > Nodosilinea. The sequence goes on along the minus strand of JBBSLR010000033.1, from coordinate 11,280 downwards.
AGCAGTACAGCGACCTGAAGCGCGCCCTGGCGGCTCAGTACCCCGACGACATCGACGGCTACATGGACGGCAAAGACGAATTTGTTAAAGCTATAGAGCAGCGGGCTATGGAGCAGCGGGCCATGGAGAAACGGGAACTGGACTAGAATCCCTACCGCTGGAGGCAGGTCATTACGGCTGCCCCAGGGGCGAATCATCGTAGTGGCGCAGTAGATCGGCGGGGTCGTCATAGATGGCGATCGCCCCCGCTAATTCCTGATCGCTAAAGCCACCGCAGCGCACCGCAATCACCCCTACCCCGGCCTTGCCCGCCGCTTCGATATCGTAGGGGGTATCGGCCAGCATGACGACGCGATCTGGATCTAGCTGAGCCTTTTGCAGTGCGGCTTCGACAATGTCGGGGGCTGGTTTAGAATTTTCGGCGTCGTCGGAGGTGGTGGCTTCGGGCAGCAAACCTTCGACGTCAGCAATTTTGAGCATGACCTCCAGTTCTTCAGGGCTGGCGGAGGTGGCAATGACCAAATGCAGGCCCGCCTCTCGCATTTTTTGCACCAGCGATCTGGCCCCGTTGGCGGGCTGTATGTGGGGCACGTAGTCCCTCAAGATGAGTTCTTTGCGGTAGCTGGAGATCGTCTTACCGGGTTCTGTTTCTTTATCTAGCTCAGGAAAGAGCTTGGGAATGAGCTGATCGCCGCCCATGCCCATCAGCGATCGCACCTGCTCAAACGATGGCTCGTAGCCCTGGCTGGCAAAGGCCTCAACCCAAGAATGGGCATGGGCATCGTTGCTTAAGACCAGCGTGCCATCAATGTCTACAATGACGCCGTCAAGGGCCATGGCTACTCCTTATCAGGTGTGGGATGATGCTACCTTGGCAGAATTTTTGTCGGGGGCCATCTTTCGGGAGGGGAGTGTAGGCGGTACGTCAAGGGGGTAGATCCGGCGGAAAATTAGGTTGGGGAGTCGTTCCAAAATAAGGCACCAGCTAACAGAGCCTATCGCTGATGGATTCCCGCCCCACGCCTTCGCGGGGGCAGGCTCTGCGCGGGAATGACGCTGAAACCTGATAAATTTACGAGTCCCTTAGCGCTAGCCATACTGCTGCATCGCCAGTCGAGCTGCCCCGGCGATGCCCGCCTGGTTGCCCAGCTCTGCCACCAGCACCCGCATGCCCTCGCGGGAGCTGGGCAGCACGCGGGTCTCCAGCTCCGCCAGGGTTGTGGGCAAAAACAGATCTGCGGCCGCGCTAATGCCGCCGCCAACAATGACCGCCTCGGGGGTGAGCACATAGACCAGGCTGGCGATGCCCGCCCCCAGCCAGCGACCGTAGGTTTGCCAAAAGGCGATCGCCTCTCCATTCCCCGCCTGGGCCTGGTCAAACAGCGCCGCCGGGGTCAGCCCCGTCTCGCGCAAAATCGCCTGTACCGAGCAGTGCTGCTCTAGCGACCCCTGGTTGCCGCTGTTGCAGGGTGGCCCCCCGGGGTTGAGGGTGATTAGGCCCAGCTCTCCGGCGGTGCCGTGGCGCCCGACAAACAGCCTGCCGTCGAGCACGATCGCGCCCCCCACCCCTGTCCCCAGGGTGAGCACGATTAAATCTTTGTAGGCCCGCCCGGCCCCGAGCCAGGCCTCGCCCAGACCGGCGCAGTTGGCGTCGTTGGCCACGGTGACGGGGCGACCCGTCTGAGCTTCGAGCGCGTCGGCTATGGGTACGTCATGCCAGCCGGCCAGGTTGATGGCGACGCGGGCAATGCGGCCCCCAGCGTCGGCGGGGCCGGGGGTGCCCACACCAATGGCGACGGCTTTGCGGTGGGGGTCAAGCTCGGCGATCGCCGCCCCCATTGACTCAATTACTGCGTCTGGGGTCGAGGGCTGAGGAGTCGGCACCGTGAGATCGGCCAAGCAGTCGCCCGCCTGGGTAAAGCGCCCCAGCTTGATGGCTGAGCCGCCCAAATCGACGCCGATCACCTGTCGTTCTGCCATCGCTGACCCCAACCTTTCAAACAATATGCCAGCGCCATTGTCTCAGATTGAGTGCGACAGAGGGCAACGTAGCGGGCGGGCTGAAGGCCTTATAATGATGCTTTCGCCACCAGACCGTTCCATCCACCCTGTTTTCTCAGAAGCAGCCAGCCTTCCCCCAACACCATGCAGATTGCCGAGCGCATGAGGCCTCTCCAGGCCAACGTATTTGCCGATATGGATCGGGCCAAGGCCCAGGCCCGCGCGGCAGGCAAACCGATTGTCGATCTGTCCCTTGGGTCGTCAGACTTGCCGACGCCGCCCCACGTGCTCGAGGCGATCGCTGCGGCCCTGAGCGACCCCACCACCCACGGCTACTGCCTGTTTTCGGGCACCCAAGCGTTTCGCGAGGTCGCCGCCCGCTGGTACACCGACAAATTTGGCGGCGCGGTCAACCCCGAGACCGAGGTGCTGCTGCTGATCGGCTCCCAGGAGGGCACCGCCCATCTGCCCCTGGCCATTCTCAACCCCGGCGACTTTGCCCTGCTGATGGATCCCGGCTACCCCTCCCACGCCGGGGGCGTGTACCTGGCCAATGGCCAGATCTACCCCATGCCTCTGTACGCCGAAGACGGCTTTTTGCCCCGCTTTGAGGATATTCCTGCGGCGGTACTGGAGCAGTCGCGGCTGATGGTGCTGAGCTACCCCCACAACCCCACTACGGCTACGGCATCTCTAGAATTTTGGCAGGAGGCGGTGGCCTTTTGCCAGCGGCACCACCTGGTGCTGGCCCACGACTTTCCCTACGTCGATCTGACGTTTACGGGCCAGCCAGCGATCTCGGCCCTCCAGGCCGACCCCGAGAAAACCTGCACCGTCGAATTTTTTACCATGTCGAAGTCGTACAACATGGGGGGCTTTCGAGTGGGCTATGCGATCGGCAACGCCGAGATCATCGCCGCCCTGCGCCAGGTCAAGGCCAATGTCGATTTCAATCAGTATCCAGGCATTCAGCGGGGGGCGATCGCCGCGCTCACCGGCCCCCAGGCCACCGTGCACCACATGGTCGACATCTTTCGCCAGCGACGCGATGCGGCGGTGCAGGCGCTGCATCGCATCGGCTGGGCGGTGCCGGTGCCCGAGGCCACTATGTATATCTGGGCTAAACTGCCCGACCCTTGGGCCGACCGTTCTAAAGAATTTTGTCTGGGTCTGGTGGCGCAAACTGGGGTGGCCCTCGCCCCCGGCATTGGCTTTGGCAAGGCCGGGGAGGGCTACGTGCGCATGGCCCTGGTGCACCCACCGGAGGTGCTGGAGCGGGCGATCGGCCGCATCGCCGAATTTCTGCACAGCGCTGGCTGAGGTCGCTCTAGCGGAACTAAATTAATTACCATCCCTGAGCGCAAAAAGGCATCAGTAAAGCACCGATTAAGATGAGGTGATCGAGTTAAGGATTCCATGACTTACCCGGATTTCATCCAGTACCGGGTTACGCCATTAATTAGTATCCAGGGTGCAGCTCATTGAGTTACCAGGACTGCTGACATTCCCAGTGACGTCAGTCCTCCGAGCAGGATCTAAGGCAATGGTGACATCTCCAGAAAACGTCGCTGATGGTCGGCTTCGCATTGTCGTCGTAGAAGACGACACCGCCAACCGCGTGTTTTTTGCTGACTACCTTTCCTATTCTGGCTTTGCGGTGCTGGCCCTGGCCCACGGTCTAGACCTAGACCAGCACCTCAAGGAGTTTCGGCCCCACCTGCTGCTGCTAGACCTGGGCCTACCCGAAATTGACGGTTACACCCTGCTCCAACGGCTGCGATCATCGGCCTCCCCATGGCAGCATCTGCCCGTGATCATTGTGTCGGGCTACGCCTTTGCCGAAGACCAGCAGCGCGCCCTGGCCCTAGGCGCACAGCAATACCTGGTTAAGCCCATTGCTTTACAGCAGCTCACCCAGGCTATTCATGCTGTGTTGCGATCGCCCCAGTAGAAACTCAGCCCCCCGACCCCGACCGTTGTTCGGTCAAAAACCGTTCTACATCTTGGCTTAACAGCTGCACAGCTTCGCCAATATCAGCAATGGTGCGCTCAAGCTGAGACGATGCTGCCATAGCCGACTGTAGCCGATTTAAAATGTCTCTAACTTGCTCTCGATAGCGCGCTTCAAACTCTTGGGGATCCATCTAGCCAGGGCCTCGTGACGACAACGATCAGGAACGTAATGTAATACTAATTACATGGAAGGCCAGAGGTTTTCCAGAAGAAATTGCCGAAAATGTCAATCTTTACAGTTATTAGGTGCGATCGCCGCTCCAGCAAAAAGGGTATATAAATGGCTCTAGACCTCTACGCGTAAATACTGAGCCTAGCAGGCTGCCCCCCACGCCAGCCCACCATAGCCCTTCTGTTTGGGGCGGCAACCCGTCTACTCGGCCAAATTTCGCGGGGCAAATTTACCGCTATCCTAGTTAGTACAAAGGTTTAGACGCGCCACCTGTGAGTTTTTCGGTTCAACCCATCACCCTGGTTAACGACCCCGACCGCCTAGAGGCGCGGCTCAAAGAGATCCCCAAGGAGCCGGGGGTCTACTTTATGAAAGATAGCCGCGACCAGACCCTCTACATCGGCAAGTCGAAATCTCTGCGAGCGCGAGTGCGGTCGTACTTCCGCGATTTTCACGGCCACATGCCGCGCATTGCCGTGATGGTAATGCAGATCGTTGAGATCGAGTTCATCGTCACCGACACCGAGGCCGAGGCCCTGGCCCTAGAGGCCAACCTGATCAAACAAAATCAGCCCCACTTCAACGTGCTGCTGAAGGATGACAAGAAGTATCCCTACCTCTGTGTCACCTGGTCAGAAGACTACCCGCGCATTTTCATCACCCGCAAGCGGCGCAAGAGCCTCAAAGACCGCTACTACGGCCCCTACGTGGATGTGGGTCTGCTGCGTAGCACCCTGCACCTGGTGAAGCGAATTTTTCCGCTGCGACAGCGGCCCCAGCCCGTCCACCGCGATCGCCCCTGCCTCAACTACGACATTGGCCGCTGCCCCGGCGTCTGCCAGCAGCTGATCACCCCAGAGGATTACCACAAGACCCTCCAGCGAGTGGTGATGGTGTTCCAGGGCCGCACTACAGAGCTGGTGGACATTCTCACGGCCCAGATGGAGCGGGCCGCTGAAGACCTTAAGTTTGAGCTGGCGGCGCGCCTGCGCGATCAGATTCGCGGGCTAGATCGCCTCTGCGCCGACCAAAAGGTGGCCCTGCCCGACGACACGGTGTCGCGGGATGCGATCGCCCTCGCCGCCGACGAAAAACACGCCTGCGTCCAAATCTTTCAGGTGCGGGCCGGGAGGCTGGTGGGCCGCCTGGGCTTCACCGCCGACGCCGAGTCGGGCACCCCCGGCGACATTCTCCAACGGGTGCTCGAAGACCACTACCAGACCGTAGATGCGGTCGAGATTCCGGCGGTGATTCTCGCCCAGCACGAGCTGCCAGAATCAGACATCCTCGCCCAGTACCTCACCCAGCGCCGGGGCCGCAAGGTCTCGGTCGAGGTGCCCCAGCGCCAGACCAAGGCCGACCTGATCGAGATGGTCGAGCGCAACGCCCAGTACGAGCTGGCCCGCACCCAGGCCGCCGCCGATCGCAACATTCAGGCGCTGCAAGACCTGGCCGTGGCCCTCGACCTGCCCGACCTGCCCAAGCGCATTGAGGGCTACGATATTTCGCACATCCAAGGCTCCGACGCGGTCGCCTCCCAGGTGGTGTTTGTCGATGGCATGGCCGCTAAGCAGCACTACCGCCACTACAAAATTAAGCATCCCGACGTGAAGCCAGGCCACTCCGACGACTTTGCCAGCATGGCCGAAGTCATTCGCCGCCGCTTTCGCCGCTACGCCACCGACCCCACCAAACAGCGTCTGGGCAACCCCGACTGGCCCGACCTGGTGATGATCGACGGCGGCAAGGGTCAGCTCTCGGCGGTGGTCGCAGTGCTCAAAGAACTCAACCTGCTGCAAGACCTCAACGTGGTCAGCCTGGCCAAAAAGCGCGAGGAGATCTTTCTCCCCGGCGAATCCATGCCGCTGCCCACGGAGGCTGACCAGCCTGGCGTGCAGCTGCTGCGCCGCCTGCGCGACGAGGCCCACCGCTTCGCCATCAGCTTTCACCGCAAGAAAAGGACGGATCGGATGCGGCGATCGCGCCTCTCCGAAATCCCCGGCCTCGGCCAGCACCGCCAGAAAGAACTGCTCGCCGCCTTTCGCTCCATCGATTACATCCGCGAGGCCAGCCCCGAGCAGCTCGCCACCGTCCCCGGCATTGGCCCCCAGCTGGCCCAGCAGATCTATGAGTACTTTCACCCCCAGACGGAGGACGTCGAGGAGATGGCGTAGAAGATTGGGCGCCCTCCGCAGTGGATGTCTCCAGTTGGGGCTCCGCGCCGTTTCGGTGGGCGACGGCGCGGGGTCGTTGCCCCTAGCTCTGGCGGCAAGTATTTTTCTTCTGGAAGGTTGAAAAATATTTCTGTAACAAATTTATCAATTTAACCCTTGTGTCAGGATTTCTTAATGTTGTGAGGCCATAATTCTCTTGTCTCTGTAGTGGATTGGTGTCAGCGGTTCAACCTAATCAACCCTATAAAACAAGGACTTACCATGCAGTTACGGTTTCTTGGTGCTGAGTACAACTGTCAGTGGCCCAGTATTGAAACCCGCGAGGGTGAAATTATCGGCAAGTATCGCGGCGTCGCTTGGACGGCTAGACACCACAGCCCGGCTGTGGCTAAAACCAAGCCCGTTACCCTGTACTTCCTCGGTCGCCCCTACCAGGCTCAGGTCTAGCTGCCCTGCCCCTGGGCAGGCAGAGACGGGTTCTTCTGCCCTACGTTCGATTGACCTCACCGGCACCTGTGCCGGTTTTTTTGTCCCCTGTTGCGCCTTCTGCCTGGAAGTTGGGGGCGGCTCCGGGGGCTTGGGCCTGGCGGAGCAGCTGGATAAGCGAAGTTTTGCTAGATAAACGTCAGTTCGGTGGAATCCCACCCCGCCGTCCGGCCACATCCCCGCTTGGGAGGGGTGCCCGGAGGGCGGGGTGGGTCAAAACAGCGACAGGAAATGAGCTTCTGAGTACGGAACCAGGGCTTCTTAGCCCAGACTGACCCACCCCTACCCCTCCCAGGAGGGGAGGAACAGACTGTTTGCCCAAAAATTATTCGTTGTCGAACTCAGGTTAGAGCAAGAGTTCGGCTAGAAACTGCCTACACTAGGGAAACCGGCCCTTGGGGTCTAGATGTTCTTAATACCCTGGTTCTATGACCGTCGATGCCAACCTGCTAGAGCTGCTGTTTAGCGGTGCCAACCTCTTCGTGCTGCCCTTTTGGACGCTGATGGTGCTGGTGCCCAACACCAAACTCACCCGCAGCGTCATGGGGTCTCTATTGCCCTTTGCCGCCCTGGCCGGGCTATACCTGTTTCTCTTCGTCACCAGCTTTAGCAACGTCGAAGGCGTTGAAGCCCTCTCTGACCCCAACCTCAGCCTGGGCGATTTGGCGGCGATCTTTGCCCAGCCCCACGTGACGGCTACCGGCTGGGTACACTTTCTCGCCTTTGACCTGTTCGTGGGCCGCTGGATCTACTGGCAGGGGCAAGAAAGCGGTGTCTTTACCCGCCATTCCCTCGCCCTGTGCCTGTTTGCTGGCCCCCTGGGGCTGCTGTCGCACCTGTTCACCGACGCAGTATGGAAACGGTTTGCAGGCGGAAAGGTGGAAGAGGTGGTGAGTGGGTAGGTGAGTCGGTGGGTAGGTGTAATGTTGCGCTTACTCATCTACATCACCCACTCCCCCTTGTCCCCAAAGGGTGATACAACTATGCCAATGTTTGCCCGTTAGATAGAACGCAATGATTTTTTTGGCGTCGTGGTTTGGTAATCGAAATCGCCCCTGGGTGCGTCAGCCTTGGCGGCGGGTGACTCAGTTTTTGGGGCTGTTTGGTCTGGTGTTGGCGATCGCCCTGGGCTGCACCCCCAACAACCAGACCGCCACCGATACCCCAGGGGCGGCGGCGAATGGCCGCATTACCATCGGCACCACGCTGACGGCCCGCACCCTCGACCCCGCCGACGCCTACGAGACGTTCCCCGGCATTTTGCTCTACAACCTGGGCGATCGCCTCTACACCTACGAGCCGGGCACCACTGACCTGGTGCCCCAGCTGGCCACCGCCATGCCCACGGTCGGCGACGATAGCCTCACCTACACCATTCCCCTGCGGGACGATGTCACCCTCCACGACGGCACCCCCTTCAACGCTGAGGTGATGGTTTTTTCAATTCAGCGATTTATGGAAAATGGCGGTCGCCCCGCCTACCTGCTGTCTGAGAAAATTGCCAGCGTTGAGGCCACGGCTGAGCATGAGCTGACCCTCACCCTCAGCGCCCCCTTTGCCGCCTTCCCCGCCCTGCTCAGCTTTTCGGGGGTGACGCCGGTTTCGCCCGAGAGCTACGAAATCGGCACCGGCAGCTTTCAGCCCGACAGCTTTGTGGGCAGCGGCCCCTATAAGCTAGCCGCCTTCACCAGCGACTCGATCAAGCTCGACGTCAACGAAGATTACTGGGGTGAAGCCCCCGCCAACCAGGGCATTGACATTCAGATTTTTACCAGCGCCGCCAACCTCTACAACACCTTTAGAACCGGCGGCCTCGACGTGGCCTACCAAACCCTCGACCCCGAACAGGTGACCGCCCTCGAGCGCGAGGAAGACTCCGGCGGTTGGGAGGTGATCGAGGCGGGCACCAACGTGATCAACTACATGTCGCTCAACCAGACCATCGAGCCGCTAGACGATGTGCGGGTGCGCCAGGCGATCGCCGCCATGGTCGACCGCCCCCTGATCAACGAGCGCGTCTTTCAGGGCCAGGCCGAGCCGCTCTACAGCCTGATCCCCGCCAGCTTTGATGTGGCCGAGCCGGTGTTTCAATCGGCCTACGGCGACGGCGACTTTGACCAAGCCCGCGAGCTGCTCACCGAGGCCGGGTTTTCTGAAACCAACCCCCTCACCGTTGAGATCTGGTACCCCTCCGCCTCGACCCCCCGCAGCATCGTCGCCAACACCCTGAAAGAATCCATCGAAGCTGCCCTGCCTGGCCTAGTCACCGTCAATGTGCAAAACACTGAAGGGGCCACCCTCTGGGAAAACGTGGGCAAAGGTATCTATCCCATCATTCTCTCTAACTGGTACCCCGACTACTACGATCCCGATACCTTTATTCAGCCCTTTTTGGGCTGCGACAACGGCAGTGGTAGCACCTGTGAAGAGGGGCCATCCCAGGCCAACGGCTCGTTTTACTACAGCCCTGAGGCCAACGACCTGATCGCCCAGCAGCGGGCCGAACAAGACCCCGCCGTCCGGCAAGAACTGCTTGAAGACCTTCAGCAGATCATGGTCGACGACGTTCCCTACATTCCTCTGTGGCAAAACAAAGACTACGTCTTTGCCCAGGGCGACATCGATGGCGTATCGATCGAGCCGACCCAGCAGTTTTTGCTCTGGCAAATTTCCCGAAGCTAACGCAGCCGAGGGAGTGATGGGGGGAAACTGCTGACCCTTCATCTACCCATCTACCCACCTACCCATCTACCCACCGACATCTCCATGTCCTCCCACTCCGCCGCCCTGCGCTACTACATCTTCACGCGGCTGCTGCTGGCCCCGCTGATGATTTTCACCATCACCACGGTGGTGTTTTTGCTGCTGCGGGCAACACCGGGTGACCCGGTGGATGCGCTGCTGGGGGCGCGTGCCCCAGAGGCAGCCAAAGACGCGCTGAGGGTACAGCTCGGTCTCGATCAGCCTCTCTTCGTTCAGTACCTGGCCTACCTGGGCAACCTGCTGCGGCTTGACCTAGGTACCTCCCTGGCCACTCGGGGGCAAACGGTGTGGCAAATTATTCAGGCTCACTTTCCCGCCACAGTAGAGCTGACGGTGTGCGGCATGATTGTGGCCACGGTGGTGGGGGTAGGCGTCGGTGCCCTGGCGGCCTCGCGGCCCAACTCGCCGCTCGATGCGGGCGGGCGGCTGTTTGGCATTATCACCTACGCCATCCCCATGTACTGGTTTGGCATGATTTTGCAGCTGATTTTTGCGGTGCAGCTGCGCTGGTTTCCGATTGGCACTCGCTACCCGCTGCGGGGCACGCCCCCGGCGGGGTCGACCGGGCTTTATCTGCTCGACAGTCTGCTGACGCTCGATTTTGGGGCCTTTGCCACCACCCTCTATCACCTGGCATTGCCTAGTCTCACCCTGGGCATTTTGATCAGCGGCGTGTTTGAGCGCATGGTGCGGGTCAACCTCAAGCAAACCCTAGCGGCCGACTACGTGGAAGCGGCGCGGGCACGGGGCATTCCCGAGCGGCGGATTGTCATGGTGCACGCCCTGAAGAATGCCATGATTCCGGTGATTACGATTTTGGGATTGACCTTTGCCGCCATGCTGGGGGGGGCAGTGCTGACGGAGGTGACGTTTTCCTGGCCGGGGCTGGCAAACCGGCTCTACGAGGCGATTTCTCAGCGTGACTACCCGGTGGTGCAGGGGCTAATGGTGTTTTTTGGCATGATCGTGGCGGTGATGAGCATTGCGATCGATATTTTGAATGCCTATATCGACCCCCGCATTCGGTATTAAAACACAGGGGGCCGATGGCGATTTATTTCAGGGTTTGCCTTGGGAGCATCCCACTTTCGACAAAATAGTCAACTGGCAAGCTGGCCATTGAGGTAGGCACAGCGCAGACTCAACATCGCATTGACATCTAGACTGTCAAGCCCCTCTCGATTGCTATTGCGGTACAAAATCTCGGCAATCTCTGCTGTACAGGTTTCCAAGCGCTCTTGGTCTTCAGGGGGCATGGCGAGTTGTCCCTTGGGCTACCCTCCCATTCTCTCCCTTGGCACTGTTTTCGCGAAAGTGGGATGCTGGCGCAGGCCCATCGTTTCCTGCGCCAGCACACCGCAATCGAGCCATCTACAAATAAGTCAGCACCGTCTGTTTGGAACCGCATCCCTTGAGCCGCGATCGCAGCGTTAGCGTAGAAACACGCAACAACTGACAGCATCCGTTAATGAACATGCCAGGGTATTGTAGATGTCGTCATCCCATCGGGTCATATTTTTTACCTGCCACCCCTAACTTGGGAGAACCATACTGTATTGTGTCAAAGTCCTTCTGCTTTAGGAGCCTCTTCAACAGCTGCTTACAGAGTTCTAGGTATAATTGAGACTTATTCACGTATGGGTAAGTTCCCTTGGCTACTACTGCCTAACT
>JBBSLR010000032.1:0-11864 GCA_038255045.1 Phormidesmidales cyanobacterium | reverse complement strand
TCTCTTGCACCATGCGGCGCAGTTGGGGATGCTGACGCAGACGGCGAGGGCGGTGGGTGGGGAACATAGCCGGGAATGAAGGGGTTTCTAAAAATGAAGCTTCATTAAACTAAAGCTTTATTTAGGGCCGAAAACAAGCGCTTGGTAATGTTCCGTAATGTCGTTCGTCACCTTGCCAGCGCCCGATCGCATCCTGTTTATCAAGACAGTTCGCGTAGTTCGCGTAGGTTGGGTGCAACGAAGTGTTCGCGCAGCGTCTCCAGAGGAGAAACCCCAACAGCAGTAAGCTTTGTTGGGTTCCGCTAACGCTTCACCCAACCTACAAGTTAAGGCTTGACAAACCACTAGGCCGTGGCCGCTTTGTAGGCCGCCCAGCCGCCGTAGGCCGAGATATCGGGCCAGCGGTGCTCGTCAATCAGTGCTTTGGGGTAGAGAAAGGCGATCACCGTACCGCCATCAACCAGCTTCACCTCGTGGGGGTACATATGGGGCGGCTCGTTGTCTTTCAAGTAGGTGTATTGCTCTGGGGTCATCACGTACAGCTCTCCCGGAATCGAGATGCCGTCGGTTTCGACCTCATAGATGCCGGGGTGCCAGCCATCTTTCACCGCGTGCAGGCGATAGATCGGCGCTGTCTCCGCTGCCCCGACAAAGTCTGCATCTTGCAAATTTTGGTTGTCGGGTTGGCCGCGCAGGGCCGAGCCACAAATAAAGACCGTAACGTTCTCGGTGATGTCAGTCATGGCGTACATTCCATTGCCAGAGATAGCGCGAAAAGGTTTTCAATACATCACCTTAGAGGATCACGCTACCCCCAGCACAGGTTTAATTGCGCCAGAAGCAGTCAACCCCTGACCAAGTAGTCGAGGCTAAAGTCCCATGATTTAAGGCTGCTCTGAGAACTGTGGTGAATGGAACGAGTCCCCCTCGACAGGGCTGCCCCCGCACCGTAAACCTACAGGCTCTCAACGGAGAAGAACTATGCTAGGCGGCCGTTGGGTTCTAGCAGTGCCAGAGTGTAAATCGCCGGTTCGATCACCAGTAGGGCCTCGTCACCGCGACGGGCCAGCTTGGCGGCAATATCCAATATCTTATCCGCATCGATATCTTGCTTAAAGAAACTGTAGTAGCGGTTGTTGTAGGTCAGCGCCCTCAGCGGCTTGCTGACATCGGGCACCTGCAAGCGGCAGGTCTGGTAGGCTTTTTCGTCGGCCACCAGCAGACAGGGTTGAGGGCCAAACACAGGCTTAATGCCGTAGCCTGGTTTACGGGCTGGGGGGGCGTAGCGGGCCTCTGGCTCGTGCCCCCACACCGCGTAGCCCCGGCGCGTTTGAGTTAGGGCTACGGTGTGGTCATGCTTGCCCAGACGCAGCATCACATCCACAGCTTTGCGGGCCTCGGGCACAACCTTGAGAAAGCTGTAGAACTGGTTGTCGACGTAAAGGGCCGACAGCCGATGGTCGCTGTCGGGCACCCGAATGTGGCAGGGGGTGTAGAGGTCACGGCTAAACAGCAGCTTGCAAGACATCGCTGGCGTAAAAACACTGGCGAGGGAGGCCAGGGAATCGAGGTGAGGGGAGACGCTCATAGGGCAGAAAGGTGGAGTGGGATGGGGTTTTGTTGAGGGAAAATGTCGAGGGAAAATTTTGAGCAGTAGGCTCATCAATAGCATCGGGGATGATCCGTAATGTCCCAATGTTGAAATAACGGAAGTTTACCGGCTGAAGACTTTCACTAGCTAGGGAAAATACTGAGACAGGGCCGGGATTGTAACAAAGCGCAACTTAAATCTCTCTGGCAATCCCTCTCCTCAACCGCTGGGCAAGCCCCAGCCTCCTAAGGCAGCTCAAGGGCTATGCCCCGGCGATTCCTGATAGGGTGTAAATACTAGACCCTAGCGATTTTTATGACGGCTCCAGTAGATTCCCCAGTAGACGCTTCAATTCCGGTTGTATTTCCCCTGGCGGCGGTAGTCGAGCAGGGCGCGATCAAAATGGCGCTGCTGCTGGCGGCGATCGACCCCAGCCTCGGCGGAGTGGTGATTGCCGGGCGACGGGGCACCGCTAAGTCGGTGATGGCGCGGGCGCTGCACCAGCTGCTGCCCCCCATTGAGGTAATCCAAAACTCCTGCTGCAACGCCGACCCCACCGACCTGCGCCTGTGGGATGACCAAACCCGCGATCGCTTCGCCGACTCCCCTGACCAGGCCGATCTGCCCACCCGCGTGATTCCGGCTCCCTTTGTGCAGATTCCCCTGGGGGTGACCGAAGACCGACTGCTGGGGTCGGTGGATGTGGCCCGCTCGATTCAGTCGGGGGAGAGCGTGTTTCAGCCGGGGCTGCTGGCGGCCTCTAACCGGGGCGTGCTCTACGTCGATGACATCAACCTGCTCGACGACCAGGTGGCCAACCTGCTGCTGGCCGCCCTCACCGCCCGCCGCAACCAGATCGAGCGCGAGGGCCTGAGCTTTCAGCACCCCTGCGAGCCGCTGCTGATCGCCACCTACAACCCCGAGGCCGGGCCGCTGCGAGAGCATTTGCTCGACCGCATTGCGATCGCCCTGTCGGCAGACGGCGCTATGACCCTGGCCGACCGGGTAGCGGCGGTGGAGCAATCGACCCAGTTTGCCAACGACCCGCGGGCGATGATTGCCGCCTACGCCGACGAAATTGACGCTCTCAGAACCCAAATCATTCTGGCGCGGGAGTGGCTTAAAGACGTCACCATCAGCCGTGAGCAGATTCAGTACCTGGTGACCGAAGCCCTGCGAGGGGGCATTCAGGGGCACCGGGCCGAGCTGTTTGCGGTGCGGGTGGCCAAGGCCCACGCCGCCCTAGAGGGCCGCGCCCAGGTGACAGCCGACGACCTGCGGGTGGCGGTGGAGCTGGTGATTGTGCCGCGATCTCTCATGCCCCAAGACCTGCCCGAAGAACCGCCGCCGTCGCCGCCGCCGCCGAGCAACGAAGATCAAGAAGAACCCCAAGACAACTCTGAAGATCAAGATTCCGATGATCAAGATGAGGACGATACCCCCGAAGAGGACGACAGCCCCCCCAGCATTCCGGAGGAGTTTATCTTTGACCCCGAGGGGGTGATCATCGACCCGTCGATGCTGTTGTTTGCCCAGACCATGGGCCGTCAGGGCAGTTCGGGCAAGGCCAACCTGATTTTTTCTGATGAGCGGGGCCGCTACATCAAGCCCTTCTTGCCCCAGGGGCCGGTGCGCCGGATTGCGGTAGATGCCACCCTGCGGGCCGCGGCCCCTTACCAAAAGTCGCGCCGCGAGCGCGAACCCCACCGCAAAGTCGTGGTCGAGCAGAGCGACATTCGCGCCAAGCGCCTGGCCCGCAAGGCGGGGTCGCTGATTATCTTTGTGGTCGATGCCTCCGGTTCCATGGCGCTGAACCGCATGCAGAGCGCCAAGGGTGCGGTGCTCGAGCTGCTCACCGAGGCCTACCAAAACCGCGACCAGGTGGCGCTGATTCCCTTTCGAGGCGAGCAGGCGGAGGTGCTGCTGCCGCCAACGCGCTCCATCGCCATGGCCCGACGGCGGCTGGAACGGATGGCCTGCGGCGGCGGGTCGCCCCTGGCTCACGGCCTTACCCAGGCGGTGCGGGTGGGCACCAACGCCCAGCAGTCGGGCGATGTGGGCAGCGTGGTGATTGTCGCCATCACCGACGGTCGCGGCAATGTGTCTCTCTCGCGTTCTCTGGGTGAGCCGCCAGAGCCCGATGCCCCCAAGCCCGACATCAAGCAGGAGCTGCTGAAGATTGCTGGCCGCATTCGCGGGGTGGGCTACCAGCTGTTGATTATCGACACCGAGCGCAAGTTTGTCTCGACCGGCTTTGGCAAAGAGCTGGCCAAAACCGCCGGGGGGCGTTACTACCAGCTGCCCAAGGCCACCGATCAGGCCATTGCCTCAATGGCCCGAGGGGCGATCGCCGATATGAAGACTGGATAAACGGTGCTGTTTTTGGCTGCTTGATGGCCCATCGCTGGCGTCAGTTGGGCAATATGTAAGGTGTAAGCTACCGGAGTATTGCCCCCATACCGGTAGGCTACGGGTATCTGCTGTGCACCATCGCGAGTCGTCATGGAACGTCGAGTGTCATCCTTATCCCAGGGGCAGCGACTGCTAGCTGCCATTATGATTACCGACGCAGTGGGCTTTAGCACCCGCATGTCGATGGACGAAGAACGTACCCTGCGCCTGATCGACCGCGACCTGACGTTGATTGGCGACATCTGCCGAGAATTTGGCGGCACGGTGCTCAAGTCTACGGGGGACGGCCTGCTGATTTACTTTCTCAGCGCTGTGGAGGCGGTTTCCTGTGGGCTAGAGATGCAGCGGCGGCTGGTGGAGCTGGCCGAGGGGCTAGAGTCCGATCAGTACCTCGACCACCGCATCGGCGTTCACCTGGGCGACATTTTAGTCAGCGAGCAGGATGTCATGGGCAACGGGGTGAATATCACCGCCCGCCTGCAAACCTACTCTAAGCCCCGAGGGCTGTGCGTATCGCGCACCATTTACGACGTGGTCAAAGCGCGGCTCAACCTGCACGCCACCTTTTTAGGGCCGCTGCACCTGAAAAATATCGAGGAGCCGGTGCCCGCCTACCAGCTGGCGCTCCAGGCCGAAGACACCGAGCCTGGCCCCCAGGGTTCGGAAGATCACACCTGCACCCTGCCCATGACCACCGAGGCGCTGCTGGCCGTCGCCCTGCACCACCTCACCACCCACACCCACAGCCTGCGGATCAAAAAGCTGGTGTTTGCCACCTACCAAAAGGCCTGGGAAAATGACTCGGCGGTGCTAGAGCAGTTTGATCTCAGATCGCTGCTGCTGTCGCTGCGCGATCGCAACCCCGCCCTCAGCGATTTAGAACATCAGCTGCAGCAGGTGGTAGCTGGGCTAAACCGCCAGGATCTCTACCGCGAGATGGCGGATATTGTGATTAGACAGCTCCAGCCCTGGTACGCGCGATCGCTGTTTCAGAACCCCGACGTTACCGACGAATTTACCCAGCTCACCGTCCGTTCTGTAGAAGAGCGCTGCCGCACCATTGCCGAGCAGTTTGACCAAAGCCCCGACCCTCTGCGCCTCCGCAAGCTGATGCACTGCCTCTGCTACGGCAGCTGGGAAAATGACCCCACCCGCCTGAACCAGCTGTATCTGCCGGGGATGGTGCAGCAGCTTCTCACCATTGCCCCCAAGCCCCGCGACCTGCGCTATCGCCTAGAGCGCATTGTCAAACACCTCAACCGCCGTCAGCAGTACACGCGCCTAGCCCATCAAATTATGCTGGGGGTGCAGCCGCTCTACCAAAGCCAGCCCGATGCCCAAGCGGGGGCCACCGCCCTAGTTGAAGCGACGAGCGCGGTTACCGCCCTGGCTGAACCCTCTGGCCCTTCTGGCCCCTTCGGCAGCAGCGCTGAGGGCTACACCACCCTAACCAGCCCCGCCGCCGATCAAGCCGTGGACCTGACCACCCTCCATGGCACCCTCTCTAACCCGCTGGGAACCGAGCTTGAGGATGGTGCTCCCCGGCGCGATCGCAGCTCTCTGTTTGACCTACGGGGCGCTATCATTCAGTACGCCAACCCGCTGCGGGCCAAAATCTTGCTCTACTCCTGTCTCTACGGGCCCTTTGGCTACACGCCCCAAGACTGGTCTAACCTCAACCGTCGCACCCTTGATGACCTGCTCCAGGAAACCTTTGAATACTGCCCCACTTACTCTGATTTAGACAGTAAGCTAACCATTATTGCCCACTGCCTGGGCCGGATGGGCGATGGGGGGCAGGTGGCCAGCACCATCACCCAAGCGATGCGGGCCTACTATCCCCACGACCCCAATGGGGCTCTAGCGCCCCTAGAGCATGCCGCGGCCCAGCCCAGCCAGCCTGAAGTCGCCCCTGAGTTGTCTAGGCCCGGCGATCGCCCTGCCGCTGTGGCCCACGCCGCCGCCCGACCTTCTGCCTAAGCCCCTGGTCTTCACTATGGATGCCCGTGAACTGATTGATGCCTATGCCCGGGGCGATATGGATTTTAAGGGTAAGTCCCTGGTGGGCATTGACCTGTCTGGGGCCGATTTGATTGGGGCCAATATGACCCAGGTCGATCTAGAAAATGCCAATCTGATGCTGGCGTTTTTAACTCGGGTGAAGTTTCGCCAGGCCAATCTGTCTCGGGCGCGCCTAGGGGGGGCTAACCTCAACCAGGCCGATCTGTCGGCGGCGATGCTGCGCGATGCCGACCTCCACGGGGCCAGCCTGCAGGGGGCCGACCTGCGCAGCGCCAACATGACCCTAGCCGACCTGCTCGATGCCAACCTCACCGGGGCCGACCTGCGCAACGCCGACCTCAGCGGGGCTAACCTCACCGGGGCCTGTCTGCGGGGGGCCAACCTGCGCCAAGAAAACCGCAAATATGCCACCAACCTGCGCGGGGCCAAGCTACACCTGGCCGACCTACGGGGCACCAATCTCTCGGGCGCCGATCTGGCCTACGTCGATCTCAGCGGTGCCAACTTGAGCGAAGCCGTACTGCGCGACGCCAACCTCAAGGGAGCCAATCTCAAGGGGGCGCTGCTGTGCAACGCCAACCTGAGTGATGTCGATCTCACAAGTAGCTGCCTAGAATCAGCCGATTTAACCCACTGCCGCTTTCCCCGCAGCAACCTGAGCCAGGCCAACCTCAACCACACCAGCGCCAAGGGGGCCGACTTTACCGAAGCTGTGCTAACCCTAGCCCAGATGAATGACTGTGATTTGGCCGATGCCCGCTTTAGCCGAGCCGACCTGGCGCGGGTTACCCTATGCCGCTCGATTCTCACCAAGGCGATTATGGTCGAAGCCTATCTGGGTCGAGCCGACCTCAGTGATGCCGACCTGAGCGAAGCCATTCTAGAGCGGGCCGAAATCAGCAGCACTACCCTGGTCAATGTCACCCTGACCGGGGCCACCATGCCCGATGGTACTATTCACGGGTGATTGGGTCACGGGTGATTGGGTCACGGGTGATTGGGTCACGGGTGATTGGGTCACGGGAAATTGGGTCACGGGTGATTGGGTCACGGGGAATTGGGGTGGGCGAAGAGCACCGTGATAAGCGTAGGGGTTGAGTTTTGAAACCGAATCAATTCAAGCTGTGGCGTTGGGTTCGGCGTTGGGGCCAGCACAGCCACCGATTTTGGCTAACCGTCCAGATCTGGCTGTGGAACAGCCTGCTCGGTGCGGCAAGCCGACTTGAAGCCGTCTGTGCGCCAATGCGGCGAACGGTGGCGGCGGACGATCTCACTCGCCTGCGTCAAGATTTGCTGGAAGAATCGCGGCTGAGCTGGCACTATCTGGTGCTGGTCGTGGGGTCTTGCGTGATTGCCACCCTAGGGTTGCTCTCAAATAGTGCCGCTGTGATTATTGGGGCCATGCTGATTGCGCCGCTGATGCTACCCATTCGCGGCGCGGCCTTTGGCATTTTAGAGGCCGACCGGGTGCTGATTCGCGCCAGCATTTTGTCTTTGGGGGTAGGGTCGCTGCTGTCGGTGAGCATCTCGGCTCTACTCGGGTTCCTGACTGGCATCACTCAGTTTGGCAGCGAGGTGATGGCCCGCACTCAGCCCAACCTGCTCGATTTGGGCATTGCGGTGACGGCGGGGGCGCTGGCGGGGGTAGCCAAGATCGATACCAAGGTGGCGGGTACGGTGGCGGGCACGGCGATCGCTGTTGCCCTCATGCCCCCCATCTGTGTCGTGGGACTGTGGCTGGGCCAGGGCAATCTAGAACTCAGCCGAGGGGCTTTTTTGCTCTACGTAACCAACCTATTCGGCATTACCCTGGCCTGCATGGTGGCCTTTGTGCTGTTTGGCTATGCCATGGCCCGCCGCGCCCGGCGACCCTTGGGCATTACCCTAATGTTTACCACCTTATTGGCCATTCCCCTGGGGGCCAGCACCCTGCAACTGCTACAGCAAAATCAAATAGAAGATCGGGTAAAAAGTGTCTTACTTGATCGCACCCTGACCTTTCAACGGGTTACCCTGGTAGACCTCAGCACCAACTGGTTGACGAATCCCCCCGAGATCACCCTGACGGTACGAGCTTCAGAACCGGTTACCCCAAAGCAGGTAGAACTGCTGGAGCAATTTATCGAGCGGGAGCTGAGCCGTCCCTACAAGCTCACGTTTTGGGTCAGCCAGGTCGATGAAATCACCAGCGCCCCCCCGGCTGAGAGCGGTGAAGCGCAGTAGGAGTTGATCACCGCCCAGGCGGAGATTACTCCCCATTTCTGGGCTCGTTCTGGACTTGCTAGGTCTCTAGTAATCCAGCTCTTCTTCGTACTCGGTGACTTTTTTCTTTTGGGGAATATTGATGGGTTTGGCCTCGTAGGGGGCGCCCCCGTCTTCCTCCGTCCACACGTCTTCGGTGACGTCTTGAAATTCGGCGTCGTAGGCTTTGTAGCTGCTTGGCTCATCCATGGTGGCAGCCTGGTAGCGTTCGGCGGGCTGCTGGGCCTGGAGGGGTGCTTCGATGCCCTCAGGTTCGCCCCAGTCGTCGTCGCTCCAGCGCTCTTCGGCAGTAGCGGGGCGAGCTTTGCTAAACTCGGCGGGCACCTGCACCCCCGAGGGCAGCTGGTTGGCGGTCGACACCGGCATGATGTATTCGCTGTCGTCGTTGCGATCCCACGGCGCGCTGCCGATGCCCAGGCGCTCTAGTAGACCCACGCTGAGCTGCACCATTTTTTCTTCGGCCCCTTCAAAGACGATCAGGCGATCGGGGCCGCTGCTGACCACTTCATCGATGGGTAGCTCGTAGGTGCTGATCACCTGGTCAGGAATTTGGGGCAGACCAAAGGAAGCGATCACAATGGTTTCGAGGCGACCATTGGTGACGTCAAACTTGAAGCCGCGCACGCGACCCAGGGGTTCGCCGGTCTCGGTAATCACTTCGCAGTTGACCAGGGTGCTGAAGGAGGCCACGGTCATCTCGTCTTCAAGCACGGTCTCGTCGTCAACCAAAATGACATCGCCAATTTGGCGAATGCTGGTGATGGGCATGACCTGCATGGTGCTCGACACCAGCCCAGACATAATATTTTCTCGCAGGCCAATGGCCACGACATCGCGCTGGTCAACATCGACCCAGACTTGGCTGACGATGCCCAGCCGCTGGCCGGAGTTGCGGGTGATCACTTGGGTACCCAAGAAGTCAGAGCGGAGACGATATTTGTCTAAGGTCATGTGTAATCCATCTCGCGGGCCGAGACAACATAGCGCTAAGTTGAAGGCCAGGCCCTGGGGAAACCGCATTACTCAAGGTAAACGGCACCTTAACCTGAATAGCTATCTTAACCAGAATCGTCTAATTCTACAGGAGGGAAGACCGAACTGCCAGCCAAAGGCGGGGAGCTGAGCCTAGGACTGAAAGTCCCAGGCTCCAAGCAGAAATCCTCTGAAGAGGATTGGGGGCCGACTAAGTAGGTGGAACGAATTAAATGTAAAACCACTGTAGGATGGGTTAGCGCAGCGTAACCCATGCCAGATAAGGGTTTGATGCGTTACGGCTAGGCCTAACACATCCTACTTATGATTCTGCCGACCTCCTTACCCCAGTCGGCTTTAGCAGACTTGAGCGATCAGCCAGGGAGTAAACTCCCTGGTGGTCGTAGCCGAAGACCCGCAAATCATCACCGTTCTGGAGATTTTGCTGCATTCGATAGCCACCTTAACAGGGGTACCCCTGGCCCCCATCGGGTCACCGCTCATCCACTCTTGACCTCCTCACCTTTTTGCGGCTTTACCCACTTGGAGGTGCTGGGGATTTTGCTGCGATCGCAGCGTTCCCCGTAGCGCTTCGCCACCTCAGTTACCTCCAATAGCAGGCCCTGGCTAAGGGTGATGGGTTCTAGGCCGAGGTCGAGAAAGCAGCGGTTTTCGACGAAGAGATCGTTTTCCGCCGCTTCTTTTCGGGGGTTTTCTAGGTAGGCGATGTCAGCTCCGGTGACGTCGCTGACTAACTGGGCCAGGTCGCGCACCCGGTGGGTTTCGGTCATCTGGTTAAAGATTTTTACCGGCTCGCCCGCCTCGGGTGGGTTTTCGAGCGCCAGCTGCACGCAGCGCACGGTGTCTTGAATGTGGATAAAGGCGCGGGTTTGGCCGCCCGTGCCATGCACCGTCAGCGGGTAGCCGATCGCCGCCTGCATGAGAAAGCGATTGAGCACGGTGCCGTAGTCGCCGTCGTAGTCAAAGCGATTGATCAGCCGCTCGTCGAGGCGAGTTTCGCGGGTGTGGGTGCCCCAGACCACGCCCTGGTGCAGGTCAGTGACCCGCAGACCATCGTTCTTGTTGTAGTAAAAAAAGAACAGCTGATCCTGGGTTTTGGTCATGTGGTAGACGCTGCCCGGATTAGCCGGGTAGAGAATCCGCTGGGCAATGCGCTCCCCACTTTCAATGGGAATTTCCACATTCAGATAGCCCTCGGGAATTTTCATGCCCGCGGTGCCGTAGCCGTAGACCCCCATGGTGCCGAGGTGGGTGACGTGGATATCTAGCCCCGACTCGACAATGGCGCAGAGCAGGTTGTGGGTGGCGTTGAGGTTATTGTCAACGGTGTAGCGCTTGTGGCGGGGTGATTTCATCGAGTAGGGGGCGGCCCGCTGCTCGGCAAAATGCACCACCGCATCGGGGCGATACTGCTGAATGAGACCCAAAAGCTGGTCATAGTCTTGGGCAATATCGACCTGGTGGAAAGGGATGTCGCGCCCCGAGAGTTCTTTCCAGGTGGCGAGGCGCACCCCGAGGGGGGCAATGGGCGTGAGCGAAGTAACCTCTAGCTCGTTGTCGATGTTGCGCCGGGAGAGGTTATCGAGAATGACCACCTCATGCCCCACGCTGGACAGATGCAGGGCGGTGGGCCAGCCGCAAAAGCCGTCGCCGCCCAAAATCAATATCTTGAGCCGCTTAGTCGGTGCTTGACTGTTAGCAACAATCATCTAGGCAATCTCCTGCTTAGCGAGTACTGTGGGGCCAGCTTGGCCGCTGATTTTAGGGCCGCTGTTTTCAGAACCATAGTGGTAGTTGTCGTTGATGGGGCGAATACTGTCTGCCATTGCCTACCTTCTCAGATAATCTGTCCCTGGGGCCAAACAGCAGCCAATCTGCCGCCACTGCTACTACGCCCCAGCTCAAGTTAAACCGCACCACAAAGGCCGGGGTCAACCCACCTAGGCATAGTCCCCAAGCACCGTGGGGGGGTGAAGGGGGAAACAATGAATAGTTTTGCGATCGCAGGCATCGGATTTGGTATTAGATATTCATGCCAGGGTTTATCCAACGATATCTCTGGCACAACATCTCTGGCACAATATCTCTGGCACAACTGAATAACTGTCTATGGCACAGTCCACAGCCACTGCAAACCGTAGCCGCTACAAAGCCGTCAACTTGTTCCCCCATCCAGATTCTCCTAACTTAGCGGAGGCAAGTAAAAACTGTGCCACCACCTGCGGCCCAGCAATCCTTTGAAGCCAGGTTAGACGCCTCGCCCATCACTCGCACCATGGGGTTGCTGTGGCTGCTGTCGGCGGGGTTAATTGCCCTCGATGGCTTCGATTTTTTTATCATCGGCGTGGCCCTCCCCTTTCTCAGACGAGACTTTGGGCTAGATGCCACGGCCCTTGGGGCCGTAGCGACGGCGGCGGTGGCAGGCTCTCTGGTGGGTGCTCTCACCCTTGGCCCGATCACCGACCGAGTCGGTCGGCAACTCATGCTGATTGTGGACGTGGTGCTGTTTGTGGTGGCGACGGCGGGCACGGCCCTGGCCTGGAATGCGGCTTCGCTAATTGCCTTTCGCTTTTTGGTCGGGGTC
>JBBSLR010000031.1:0-11953 GCA_038255045.1 Phormidesmidales cyanobacterium | reverse complement strand
GCGCTGGGGTCAACCACGGGGCTGTCAACGTCGGCGTCGTACTGGCTGAGCCAGGCGGGGTTTTGCAGGTACTGGGGCACCACAACCGCCAGCAACCCTAGCGTGGCCAAGGTGCCCCACACCGCCGGACGGCGAAGGGGGCGGCTGATAGCGCTCAGGCGCACCATCTGGTAGCGCACAGCAGAAGGGAGAACCATGGCCAACCATTTCCTAGGGAAATCACAAGCTGCAACACCCCCATCCTAACAATCCCACCCACCCATCCACTCACCTACTCACCCACTCTTCCCCCAACCACCAGCCACTCCCCTCGCACTACTGCGATCGCCCCCCCCGGAAACGGATCACTCTGGCTACCGTTCGGGGCGCTCAGCAGGGCTAGCAGCTTTTCTACCTGCTCAAAGCTCACCTGGGCGGTGGTGACCGGCTGGAGCACGCGCCGCAGCACGCGCCGCTGAAGGGCTAGGGGGGCGGCGGCGAGGGGCGATCGCAAAATCCGCCAAGAGCCCTCACCTCCCTCACCTCCCTCACCTCCCTCACCTCCCTCATTCTGAGAAGAAACCACCACCACCCCATACAAATCCCCTGTCAGACTCTCTAGCAGCTCTACTTCGGCGGTCAACAGCTCAGCGGTGTGGGCCAGGGTTGACTCGACCCCAGGGTTAAAGTGCTCTCGCAGGTAGGGCAGCAGCTCTAGGCGAATGCGGTTGCGGGCGTAGCGGGTGTCGTGGTTGGTGGCGTCTTCCCAGAGGGGCAGGTCAAACTGGCGGCAAAAGTCTGCCGTTTCTTGGCGGGTGAGCGCCAGCAGGGGGCGCACTACGGTGATCGGGCTAGCTGGCGTTAGGGGACGCTGCCAGGCCAGGGCTTGCAGGCCGTCGGTGCCGCTGCCCCGCAGCAGGTTGTAGAGCAGGGTTTCGGCGCGATCACTGGCCGTGTGCCCAGTCACTACTTGGGTGCAGCGCTGCTCAATGGCTAATTGTTCGAATACCCGATAGCGCCACTGGCGGGCGGCGGCTTCGGTGGGGGGGGCGACCTCAGCAACGGCGATATCGCAGGGGATTTGGTAGCGATCGCACAGCCCCTGCACAAACTCACCATTGGCCCCAGAGTCGGGTCGCCAGCGATGGTCGCAGTGGACTGCGCGCAGCCGCCAGCCCCACTTGGGCTGCAAATCGGCCAGCAGCTTGAGCAGACACACCGAATCTTGCCCCCCCGAGACGGCCACCAGCACCGCTGCCCCTGGGGGCAGCAGCGATCGCACCCGCAGCAGCCGATGCACTGCGGCGTGGATGCTACTCCAGGGAACCCCGCCCATTAGTTGCCAACGTCCATAGCTTCAAGGATTAATCTATTAACCCCAAGGTATCTCACCCCACCAAGACCTCTCGGTTGAGCATGGCTGAACCTCAAAGCTGAACCGCAAAAAAGATCTGTGTCAAACTTGGACAAATCCATGGCTGCTTTCGGCAACCGCTTCTAGCAACCGCCTCGACCTCAACCTTTGACCTATGGCCCAGCCCTACCAAGCCCTGATTGACGAGATTGTTGCCGCCACCCTGAAGGGCAAAATTCAGTCAAAGCAGCAGGTCTACCGCATGCTGCAAGCGGGCATTGAGCCGGGCGGCGGCGAGCTGTTTGAGCGCGCCCTGGCCACCACCCTCACTGCCCTAGAGGCCGACCTCTCCCCCGGCGATGACGAACTCAAGCACGCCAAGGCCGTGCGCAAGCACCGCGCCCTGCGCACCATTGAGGGCGAGTGGCAGCGCTGGCAGGCCGACAACCAGGCCACCGCCGTGCTCACTGGGGTAGAGGCCGACATCATCGCGGCACCGCCAGAGCAGCGCCTGTTTGAGCTGGTGGCCGCCCTCGACCCCAACCGCGATCAATCGCTGTCTAGAGAACAGCTGGTGCAGTTGGCCAAAGCGCTCAAGCAGGCCCCGGTCGCCCCCGACGCTGGCCCCGACACCGAGGCCGAGCCTGCCCTCGCCACCCTGGCCGCCGGCCTAGAGCAGGGCCTCGCCGCCTGGCAGCAGCTCGTAGGCGACGTGGTGGGGTGGCTCTACACCCAGGGACAGCAGCTGGGCTTTAGCGGGCCGGGCGATCGCACCGGCCCCTGGCAACACTGGGCCAAAACCGTCAGCCACCCCGCCCTCAAGCGTCTGTTTGACGACCTGGCCCAGCACCAGACCGTCACCGCCGCTAGCGTAACTGCACCCCTGCGAGTGGCCGACTGGATTGCCTGGGGCGTGGTCTTACAGCGGCTCCAGCTGGCCCTGGTGAACTGGTTTGACCGCCAACCCTACGACCCCCAGGCGGGCAAGCGGCTGTCGATCGCCACCTTTCTCACCTTTGCCGTAGTCTGGGGGCAAATCTCCAATCGCCTGGGCCAGCAAGGTCAGCAAACCCTGGCCACCGGCTCCTTTCAGCTCGCCCTACAGGGGCTGCGACAGTTTGTCAACCAGAGCTACTTTCCCCTCTACGGCGGCCTGTTTACCGCCCTCTCGGGCGAACCCCTGCGCGCCCTGCTCGACTATCTCGATCAGCCCCTGCAAGCAGTGCCCAACACGGCGGTGAAAGCCCGCATTCTCACCCTGTTGGGCTATTCCCAGCGAGCGGTGGGCAACTATCGCCAGGCCCAGCGCTTCCATCAGCAGGCCCTAGAGGCCGCCCGCGACGCCCAGGATGTGCCCTGCGAAATCGCCAGCCTCAACCACCTCAGCCGCACCTGCGTCGCCCAGCAAGACTTTGACACGGCCCAGGGCCACAGCCAGCGGGCGCTGATTTTGGCCCGCCAGAGCGGCGATCGCATCGGTCAGGCCAACGCCCTGGCCAACCTCGGCTATAGCCAGGTGGCCCAGGGCCAGTCGCAGCTGCTAGAGGCCGAGCAGTACGAAACCGTGCTCAGCTACCTAGAGCAGGGGCTAGCGCTGTCAGAACAGGTGGGCGATCGCCCCAGCCAGGCCCTCTGCGCCAACAGCCTCGGCATCGCCCAGCTCAAACTCGGGCAGTATGCCGCTGCGATTGTCTCGCTGCAAAAGGGGCTACAGGTAGCCCAGGCGATCGGCGATCGCTTTCTCATGGCCTCTAACTTTGCTAATCTGGCCGCTGCTCACCAGGGCGACGGCAATCTGGAACAAGCCGTGCTCACCGGCAGCCTGGGCATGTATCTGCTGCACCAAATCGACTCCCCCGAATGGCGACAGCCCGCCGCCCTGCTGAGCATTCTCCAAGGTCAGCTCGGCCCAGAGACCTTCGAGGGCATTCTTGCCGACCACCGCCGTCAGTTCTTAGCGGTGATTGGGGTGGATGGCTATGACTTCTTGCAGCCGCTTTTAGCGCGGTATCGAGAGTCGCTGGAGTAGGGGAGTGGGTGGGTGGATGGGTAGGGGCAGACCTATGGGTCTGCCCAGGTTGATATGAGCCATAGACCTTGCACCGGGCGAACGGCGGGTCGCCCCGACGGTGGGATGGTGCATCGCTGCGCGGATGGCACCCTACGATTGATCTTCCTCGTATTCGGCGGCGGCGACCCAGGTGCCAACGGGGCGCAGGGCATCGGGAATCGCCACATCGTCGGTAAACTCCAGCACCGTCTCTCGGTAGCCCAGGTAGCCCGACTCCGTAAAGCTCATCAGCATGCGACCCAGGGCTGGCCACACCACATCGGCAAACTCCCAGTCGTGGTTAAACCCCGCCCGGTCGGCGATCGACCGCAGCGCCCAAAAATAGCTGTTGCGCACCACCGACCCCGACTTTTTGTAGGCGGGCACATCGTCTTGGTGGAGATAGAGAATGCCGTGGTCGATTTGGGCGCGCATGGGCAATTTTAGATTTTGGATTTGCGATCAGGGAGGTTAGGGATTCGCATCGAAATAAGGTACCAGAGAGCGGCAAAGCTCTAGGCTAGATTCCCGCCCCACGCCTTCGCGGGGGCAGGCTCTGCGCGGAAATGACGCTGGGACTTTATTTATTGGCTAGTCCCTTAGCTTTCGGCCCGAACTGTGGGGAGGCGAACCCGCAGAAACCTCATCAGGCCATCCTAGTCACCGAGGGATTTGCCGTGGCTAGGTGATACCGTAGAACTATTAACAATAAGTTACAGACGACCCAGGGCCAAGGCTGGTCGCGGTGACTTAGCTTTGGAGCCTGTTGACCCCATGTCCGCTGCGGTTTGCCTGCAAAATGTCCACAAAGTTTATAACGGCGTATCTGTCGTCAACGATCTCTCTCTAAACATCGAAGCTGGAGAAATCTTTGGCCTGCTCGGCCCCAACGGCGCAGGTAAATCGACCACCATTCGCATGGCCACCACCCTGACTCGGCCCAGCGATGGCCACGTGGTGGTGGCGGGCTACGATGTCAACCGCCAGCAGCTCGACGTGCGCCGCCAGATCGGCGTGGTGCTGCAACAGACCAGCGTCGACGGCGACATGACCGTATGGGAAAACATGGAATTCCACGGGCGCATGCACCACCTGCCCAACGCTCAACGCCGCGACGCCATTGAAACCTGGCTCGACTATGTAGAGCTGGCCGATCGCCGCGATGACAAGGTCAAAACCCTCTCGGGCGGCATGAAGCGGCGGCTGCAAATTGCCCGCGCCCTGCTGCACAATCCCAAAATCCTCTTTCTCGACGAGCCGACGGTGGGCCTCGACCCCCAAACCCGCCGCCGCCTGTGGGAGATCATTCGCGACTTAAATAAGCAGGGCATGACCATGCTGCTCACCACCCACTACATGGAAGAGGTGGAGTATCTGTGCGATCGCATCGGCATTCTCGACCAGGGCAAGCTAATCGAGCTGGGCACCCTGGCAGACTTTCGCCAGCGCCACGGCGAGGGCATTGTCATGACCCAACAGGGCGATCGCTGGGATTACAGCTTTTTCCCCACGCTGGAGGCCGCCAATGCCCACCTCGACCAGCAGCCCGACAAAACCGGCATGATGACCCGCCCCTCGAACCTTGAAGACATCTTTGTGGAGCTGACGGGCCGCAATTTGGATTGAGTTATCCCAGACATCGTTAGGATGCCTCGTGCCGCAAGAATTCTCTCGTTGATCCCCCCTGCCCCCCTTGGTAAGGGGGGTTGCAAGTGAAACCTGAACTGCGAAAACCTGGGGGATCAGATCTCATCAATGGGCTATTTCTCAAAGGTGAGAACTCCTTTTCTAAGGCATTCTGCTGCCCAAATCAGCCGTTTCCAGCAATCGGCGCTAGGCTGAAGAATGGTTTACGGTATTGATGGTCTATGTCCACTCTGGCCACCACCCTAGAAGCAATTTTGTACCTCAAAGGGCAGCCGCTGGATATTGCCAAGCTGGCCGAGCTGGCCCGCTGCGATCGTGAAGACGTGGAAGAAGGCCTCATCGAGCTGATGAACGACTACTCCCACCGCGACGGCGCGCTGGAAATTGTTGAGACCGTCGATGGTTACGGTCTTCAGCTCAAAGAGCGCTATCGGTTTTTAGTGGATCTATTAATTCCTATCGACCTGGGCGTGGGGGCATTGAGGACGCTGGCGGCGATCGCCCTCAAAGGCCCCATCAGCCAGACCGACCTCGTCGATCTGCGCGGCTCCGGTGTCTACCAGCACGTGCCCGAGCTGGTCGCCCAGGGCTTTGTGCGCAAGCGCCGCCAGGCCGAGGGGCGCTCGTCGTTAGTGCAGATCACCGACAAGTTTTACCAACACTTCGAAATCGACCAGCTGCCCCAGCTCCGCCCCAAAGGCTCAACCGCTTCCCTGGTCGATGACACAGCCCCCGACGACGACGACGCAGAGTTTGAACCAGCGGTTGATGAAGCCTCCTAGTCATGTTTGTTACGCTATCATCGGGGATACTGATAGGCACTGGCAGGGTAAGGGTTGCCTTTTGTTACAGTAGAACTACACAGCCCCCGCTGGTTGTCGCCCGCTGCGCCTACCCCGCCGCGCCTACGTTGTGACCAAAGGTCTTTGAGATTCCATGGTATTTAACCCTGAAGACGCTGAATTTATCAGCATGTCGGCCAATAGTGATCACCCCAATGAGTTGCTCAAATATCTCCAGCACCAGTCTCCAGAAGTGCTCAGCCGGGTAGCCCAAGCCGTCAGCGGCGAAATCAAACAAATCATTGCCCACAATGTGCAGGGTCTAGTCGGCGTGCTGCCCAGCGAAGGCTTTAACGTCCAGGTCACCACCGATCGCGAAAACCTGGCCGGGCTGCTGGCCTCCGCCATGATGACCGGCTACTTTCTCCGCCAGATGGAGCAGCGCATGGAGCTAGAGCACACCATATCTGGCTCCTTTCTCGGGGCCGACTTCGGCTCTGACGATATCGACTTTGACGACTAGGGCTTGCTCAGCGGCAAATTAGGCGCCGATTGCCGCCTGCTGGCGATCGGGCAAACCATTCAAATAGTGGCACACTCCCCTGGGGCGACACCCCGCCCTGCTAGTTACCATGCGATCACTGGCCTAACCATTTTGCTAGTAGGAGTGGGTTAAACACTATGCAGCGATTCTGGCAGACTACTCATCAGAAATTTTTAGCCCTAACAGCTGCGGCACAGCAGCTTGGGCATGGCACCATTACCCTAACCCTGGTAGCCACCACCCTGACAGGGCTAGCCGTCGCCGCCCCCTCCGCCAAAGCCGTAGAAGATGTGCAAATCACCTACGGGGCGCTAGCAGCGCCTCCCATCTCCGTTAGCGATTTAGAATCCTTTGCGCGCACCGGCATCGCCAGCCGCGACTTGCAGCTGCTGCTCAACGTGCTGCGCATTGAAGAAACCCAGGCCCGTCAAGCGCTCACCCAGAACGTGCTGGTTGACGTAGACAGCCTGCGTGAAGCATCCAACACCTTTGCCGGGCAGTTTCTCTGGCGGTTGTTGGCCACCACCGTTACCTTTACCGACAACGATAGCCCCGGCTGGGAGCTGCTGCGCAATGCCGTCCTCGATACCGCCGCCAGCGGCCAGTTGACCATGCTAGACGTGCTCCGCACCATTGAAGCCAGTAGGCTACAGGTCGATGGCCGCCGAGTAATGGAGATCGCCTCTCAGATCGACTTTGAGCGGATTGGTGCCCTAGCTTCCATACTGCTCGGCCAATAATGACGTGGAAATAGATTTGTCTGGAAAACTTTCAGCAATAATGGGGATAGCCCTAGCGCGATGAGGTCAATTACCTATGTCAAGCAAAAACAATTCAGCAGATGTTCCGCAGGGCAAAGCCTCTCAGCGTACAGTTAGCATTGCCGCCTATAGTGTTGCCACTGCTGCTGCTATCGCTTTAGACAATGATTCAGAGCACAGTGGATCTTTGACAGAAGTAATCCTAAGGGCTGCTGACGCACCTAGGGTCATAGCTGTAATCAGCGATGCTGTGAAGAAAGAAACTGCTCGCGTTGAGCTGTGCGTATTGTATGCGCGGCGGCGTCTTGAGCACTTTGAGGCGAGCTACAACGTGCCATCTTCAGAGTTTGCCGAGCGTTTTACCGCTGAAGACCTCCAAGGTGGAGATTTGGAGTATGTCGAGTGGATGGGAGAGTATAAGTTATTTCAGCACCTTCTACAAGACCTGACTCTCCTGAAAAGCTTTACCTATGTCGCTGAATGACAACGCTGTTACTCGGCTAACGTCAGGCTTGCAGATCTTTGATGACTACGGATTGTCAACCTACATAGACGTTTCAGCAGACCTTCGCTCTGGCGATCAGGCCGTTCTCAAATCAAAAGTGCTATTCGTAGATGCCACTGAGCCTTACCTTCGGATATTTTATCTCGGCGGCAGAGTCAACACGCTGCTCAGCTACGCCTATCAATATCAGCGGGCTGATGGCTCTCTAATTTTCCGTTATGACAACGCTAAGGATCGTGAATTAAGTAACGTAGGATAGCCGTCTCGGCAGTCCACGGTCAGGCAAGGTGCCTGACCTATAAGAGTTGCACGTTAAAAAATCCATCTTCCTAAGCATAAACCTGATCTAGGCTTTGAATGTCATAAACATCAAGCCGATGGGAAGATAATTGCTGCGGAACCACCCAGGATTGAGGATTTGGTTCAGGAAGTTATTGATCACGTCACTATCTAGGCGCACGACCTAACAAAGCACTTTATAGAGTGGGCAGTGCCCACTAGTACTGCTTGGCGTAAATTAACCCACCGTCGCGCAAGCCTCTGGCTTGTCACAGGCGCGACGATAGCTTTTGCCGCCCGGTACTAGGACGTTTTCATAGTCAGCCGGTTGAGCAACGGCTATATGCCAGTGCGCTGTCGCAGTTTTGCCATTGGCAGCTGAAGTCCTCAGCGCACTGGTCAGTGGTATCAATTGGCCTAGAAGTATGTGACTAGAGCTATGTGAACAGATATTACAGTCGCCCAGATCTGTTTCCTTGGAGTGGCGACAGACTATCTAAGGCCTTTTACCATGGTAAGACTTGGCTATTGACCCAGCGGTCTGCCAAGACATTACCCGAGGGCAACCCCAATGAACGACAACCCCAACCAGAACGACGAATTTTTGCGCCAGCAAGAGCTGACCCGGCAGCAAGACGCTCTTCGCCTGCGTCAAGAAACCGACCGAGTCAGCACAGTCCAGCGGCGGAGCAAGTTTATCTGGATGCGCAACACCATTGGCCTGCTGGTGGGGTCGCTGGAGATTTTGCTGGGGATTCGCTTCTTTCTGCGGGTGACCGGGGCCAACCCCGACAACCCGTTTGCTCGATTTATCTTTGGGCTGTCTGAGCCATTTATGGCTCCGTTTTCGACGCTATTTGTCAGCCCTACCGACGGTGGAGCGGCCCAGATTTTTGACATCAATCTGCTGATTGCCATGGTGGTATATGCGCTGCTAGGGGCGATCGCGATCGCCATCGTCAACTATCTACAGGGGCAAGCCCCCTACCGGGGTTGATGACTGGCGCTGGCGAAAAAATTACCGTTGCTCAACATCTGGCCTGGGCCGCAGCACTATGATGGCAATACCGCCCATTGTTCTGCCCATCAGCTATGGCTCAGGCCGACTCTACCGCTCCCCAGCCCAAAAGCAACGCCGCCGCTAAGTGGCTGGCCCTGGGCTGTGGTGGTTGCCTGGGGGTGACGGTGCTAGCGGGTCTGGCGCTGGCCTTTTTGATCAACCGCACCATGCGGTTTGCCGTTGGCCCCGACCAAACCGAAGCCAGCAGCGAAGAGCCCGGTAGAGCAGAACTATTTGCCTACACCCTGCCGGGGGAAAGCCAGGGCATTTTCAATATGGATATGCTGGGCATGCAGGTGATCCAGGTGGCGAGCACCGACTCGCCGCCCTCGGTGCTGCTGACCATGGGCAAGCTGCCCCGCTACCTGCAAGACTGCAAGACCGCGAGACCCGAGAGACTTTCATTGAAGGGTTTCAAGAGAGTGTCACCGTAGAGGGCACCTACCAACTGACCGAGCAACGGCTAGAAGAACGCACCCTATGCGGCCAGCCGGTATCGGTGCTGCTGCAATCGGGGAGCTTTCAGGATGGGGGTAGCACCTACGATGCCGCCAGCCTGCTCACCTTTGTCGATTACAACAACACCGCCCGGTTTGTCTGGCTGCTGGCCCACGGCGATACGCCCATAGCGATCGCCGACGGGGTGTTTGCCACCCTCGACTGTCGTTGAAGACGGAAGGTTCAAGGTCTAAGGTTCAAGGCCGACCCTGATACCTGAAACCCTTCACTTCACCTGAGTCACGCGCCAGCTCAGCTTCAGGTTGAGCCAAAAATTCCAGAACGTGACGATCGCGATCGCCACCAAGTTGGCCGCGTAGGCCCAGCGCTGGCCAAACACTAGGTTATAGACCACATTTAGCAGCAGCACGTTGAGCACCAGCCCCGCCAGGCATACCAGGTTGAACTTGAAAAACCGCTTCAGCCGCGCCGACCAGCCCTTTTGCAACATGCTGACATCGGCAAAGGTCCAGGCGTCATTCCAAATAAAGTTGTTGAGAATGGCGACCTCGGCGGCAAAAATTTTGCTGCGGGTGAGGGGTAGCCCCAGGGTGCTGTGCAGCAGGTAGAGAATCGCCATATCCACGACCACGCCGCTAAGGCCCACCAGGCCAAAGCGCACAAACCGCTGCATCGGGAACCGCTGTTGCAGCCGCCTCAGTCGCCCCCCCAGCCGCAGCCGCAGCAGGTGGTGAATGTAGTCGATATACTGCCGCCAGGTGACCTTGCTAGCTCCCTCCTGGCGTTCTTGAAACACGTAGCCCACTTCAGCAATGGTGTCGATGCCGCCGCGCCCCATCACCTCTAGCAAAATCTTGTAGCCCTTGGGGTTAAGCAGGGGGCCGGCGATCGCACTGCGCCGCACCATAAAGTAGCCGCTCATGGGGTCGCTCACTCGACCCACCACCTGTGGCAGCAGCAGCAGCCCCACGGTCTGCGCCCCCCGCGACAGCACCCGCCGGGCCAGGCTCCACTCGCTGACGCCGCCGCCCTCCACATGGCGACTGCCCACGGCTAAATCGGCCCCCTGCTGAATGGCCCCTAGCAGCTCGATCAGCACCTCGGGCGGATGCTGTAAGTCAGCGTCAATCACCCCCAAAATTTGCCCCCGCGCCCCCTGCCAGCCCCGAATCACCGCCGAAGAGAGTCCGCGCTCTCCCCGGCGGCGAATCACCCGCAGCTGGGGGTAGGTGGCGGTGAGGGCCAGGGCCTGCTGCCAGGTTAAATCAGAGCTGTCGTCGTCTACCACGATCAGCTCGTAGTCATGGGGCAGTGCCCCATCGAGCAGAGTCGTCAGCCGCTGAATCAGGGGGCCAATGTTTTTGCCTTCGTTGTAGGTCGGGATGGCTACCGATAGGGTCAGGGTTTTGGGTGCTGGGGCTTTGAAAGAATGGCCATTCTCCCCAGCGGCCAGCCCCGCAGCGCCGGCCAGGGGCAAAATCTGCAACGGCCCCTCGGGGCAAGATTCAAGCTTCTGCAACTGGGATTGAGGAATCATGGCAACGGCGCAACAGACCAAAGTATTCCGGTAGGCCGAGCCACTGAGCGCCGCACAAGTTGAGCACCCAGGCCTGAACATGGCCGAAATTTTACCCAAGCACCTATCCTACAGCAGCCGCTTCTCACCGTAAACGAGCGGCGGCCGAAGACAAAAACCGATCCATAGGTTTGCACGATGCTCAAGCCCTGTGCTAGCTGGTTTTGTCAGTCAGGCGTTCTACCCCTGAACAGAGCTGAGCCACACCCCAGCTAAACCTCAGCCCTGAGGATGTGCCCGGGGGTAGAGAGGGGCAGGCATTCGGTTTCATACCATACAGTGCAGTCGGTTTTTTGCCATCTCGTTTTTTGCCATTAACGCCAATCAACATCCAATATTGCCGCCGCTCTGCCGCCGCTCTACAGAGGCAAACCGCCCCCTTAACAACTACAACTCAGGAGCTTTTATGCAACGTTTAGTCACCCTTACCCGAGAATTTTGCGATCGCTGTCTGCGATCGCTTGCCCTAGCGGCCCTGGTCAGCGTAATGAGCTGGCTCATGGTTGCCCCTCAGCCCGCCTATGCCGCCAGCACCGCTGAGCCCTCAACCCCAGTAGATCAGGTAATGGCCGAAGAACCCCGTGATCAGGCCTACGAAGAGGCCCTAGAGGTGATCGACGACCCCAATGGAGTGCAAAAGGCCTACAAAGACAACCTCAAGCAGTACCGCAAAGACAACCCCGAAACCGGGGGCCTGGTTGAAGAGACCAAAGAGCTGATCGAGAAAATCACGCCCGGCAAAAAGTAATCCCCGTCTTGCCTATCTCCACCCTGCCAGGGCAAGCGGCGCTTGCCCTGGCAGGGTAATTAGCCTAGAAATTCTGCTTTTATACTTCTGCTCTTCTAATGGTCTGTCAAGCCTAAATTTGTAGGCTGGGTGGCGCAATAGCAGAACCCAGCAAGGCTTGCTGCTGTTGGGTTCCACTTCGTTTCACCCAACCTACTCGAACCCTATTT
>JBBSLR010000030.1:0-12069 GCA_038255045.1 Phormidesmidales cyanobacterium | reverse complement strand
CAGGGCCGGGTGGTGGAAGAGGGTACGGCGGCCACGGTGTTTCAAGACCCTCAAGATGCCTACACGCGATCGCTGGTGGAGTCGGCCCTGCAAATGCAGCAGGCCGAGGGGCTGGCCTACACCGCTACCCCCAGCGAGCCGATTCTGCGGCTGACGAATGTGACCCAGCACTACACCCTAGAGGCCAACCCCATCGCTCGGCTGCTGGGGCGGCAAGCGGCCAAGGTGATCAGGGCCGTAGATGGGGTTTCGCTGGAGATTTTCCCCGGCGAGGTGGTAGGGCTGGTGGGCGAGTCGGGCTGCGGCAAAAGCACCCTGTCGCGCACCATTCTGCAATTGATCAAGCCCACCGGGGGCCAGGTAATGTTTGGCGACACCGACCTCACCACCCTCTCCCGCGAGGCCATGCGGCGGCAGCGGCGGCAGCTGCAAATGGTGTTTCAAGACCCCCACGCCTGCCTCAACCCGATGATGACCGTGGGCAAAAGCATCGCCGATCCCCTACTGATTCACGGCCTAGCTACGGTGGCCGAGGCCGCAAAGCAGGCCCACGACATGCTGGCCCGGGTCAGCCTCAACCCCACCGCCGACTTCTTTGATCGCTTCCCCGGCGATCTGTCGGGGGGGCAGCAGCAGCGGGTGGCGATCGCCCGCGCCCTGATCACCCACCCCAAGCTGGTGATCTGCGATG
Organism: Phormidesmidales cyanobacterium; assembly: GCA_038255045.1. Taxonomy (GTDB): domain Bacteria; phylum Cyanobacteriota; class Cyanobacteriia; order Phormidesmidales; family Phormidesmidaceae; genus Nodosilinea. The sequence goes on along the minus strand of JBBSLR010000030.1, from coordinate 11,378 downwards.
AGCCGGTGAGCATGCTCGACGCCACGGTGCAGACCCAGGTGCTAGAGCTGATGATTGCCCTCAAGCAGGAGTTTGATCTCACCTACCTGTTTATTACCCACGACCTGTGGGTGGCGCGGTTTATGTGCGATCGCATCGCCGTCATGCAGCAGGGCAAAATTGTCGAAATTGCCCCCACCAAAACCCTGTTTGAGTCGCCCCAGCATCCCTACACGCAAACCCTGCTAAACGCCGCTCCGGTGCTGGCCAAGGGAGCTTGAGAAACCAGGTCGCGGGGCCAAGTAGTCTACTTTTCATGAACCGCCGGGCTTTGCAGCCCAGACTTTCGGGTAATCTGCTTGATATCCCGCTTTTGCAGCATCCCAGGGCGTCTATGAATCAGCTTCCGTTTATTATTCAGAAATTTGTCTTTCAGCAAGAGAGCCTGGCCCAAATTGTCGACATAGACGATGCCAGCGGTGTTGGGGGCACAATTCCGGGCTACTTTGTCATGAGTAGCGCCCCGCCCAACATCGAAGAAGCCGTCGAAGCTAACGAAACGATTCAGCGGCAGGCGGCCCAGGGCATTGACGACATTGCCGACCACCTGCACCGAATGATGGCTAATGCTGCCGATGGGGCCGCCGAGCTGGTGATCACCGTCCACGGCTACAACACCAGCCGCGGCGGGGTAGAGGCCTGGTACAAAAACATCTTCAAATACGTCAATCGCCACGACCCGGCGATCGCAGCCCAGACCAACCGAGTGTTTATTGGCTACCGCTGGCCCTCCGAAAACGTCGCCCTGAGCAGCCCCAAGAAAATTCTCCAGGCCCTGCAAGCGCTGCCCCCGCTGCCCCGCGATGTGCTGATGACCGGCGGGGTCTGCGCCCTGGCGCTGCTGATCCTTGAGCTGACCGCCTTTGGGGAGAGCCTTTGGGGCTTTGTGATCAGTCTTTTTTTGGTGCTGTTGTTGGTGCTGGGCATGCTGATGCTGGCCCTGGTGGTGCTGCGACTGGTGGTTTATTTTCGCGACAGCTACCGGGCCGACAACTTTGGGGTGCTAGACCTGGTAGAGCTGTTGCGCCAGATCGACCAGGCGATTGTCAAACGCACCGCCGCTGAAATGTTTCCCAATACCGTGGGGGAGGCCGACCATCGCAAGGCCATGACCCAGGCGCGGGGCTACTGGCAGCGGCGATCGCAGGGTAAGGTGAGGCTCAGCTTTATTGGCCACAGCATGGGTGCGTTTGTGGTCACCAACGTGGTGCGGATTTTGTCGGATGTGTTTGACAACGCCTCGGTGGAAAAGCGCCCCGATTCTTGCATTGGCGATGTGTTTAGTCTGAGCCGTCTAGTGCTTGCGTCGCCCGATATTCCGGTGCTCACGATTGTCTCCAGCCGAGCCAATTTTTTGGCGTCGTCCCTGCGGCGATTTTCAGAATCTTACCTGTTTAGCAGCGAGGGTGATATTGCCCTGCGCATCGCTTCTACCGCCGCTAACTATATCGCCTTCCCCAGCCGCACTCAGGTGCAGGGCTATCGGTTGGGCAATGTGGCGCTGCAAAATACCCACGGCGGCGTCGATGACTATGGATTGATCAATCTGGATTCCTTAGACCAAGACTTTCCGCCAGACTTACCCATCGGTGAGGCGATCAATCGCTCTAGCAATAACGTTATGGAACAGCTGTTTTTGACCTACGAACGCTTTCAAAAGCGGGGCGTGCTGACCATGGCCGACCTGTTTGAAGAACAGGCCACTGGAGACAGCAATCGCGCCAGCGTAGCCGACTTTTTTACCTACTTTGACTGCACCGACTATGTGGATATTAAGTACGACCCCAACACCAACACCTGCTCGGCTCAGCCCACCGGCATTTTGACCCGCGCCCTGGGCAAGGCCATTCTCACCCCCTGGAACTACTTTATGCTCACCCTCGACTACGCTCGGGGCAAGCGCGATGTGCACGGCGGCTACTTTCAGGGCAAGTTTAGCCAGCAGCTGCTCTACGGACTGGCATTTTTGGGCTTTGATGACTATCTGCACACCTTTGACGCCGATGCCCAGGTGGCCCTGAGCCAGCTTCACCTGGCCTGCCAGAGCCACAGCATTCAGGGGCATCTGTCGCCGGTTGGCTATCGGGTCAGCATTCAGGGGGGCAATATCGGGGGCACTAAGTCAGAAATGCTGGAGGCGATCGAGCAGGAGTAGAGATGTGGGCGAGTGGGTGAGTGAGGGGGGCTACCAGGTGATGGTTTCGCCCTGACCCCAGAAGCCGTCGTATTTGGTGACGGTAATATCGCCGAGCACCTGGGTTTGGCAAGCGAGGCGCAGGTGGCGATCTGGGTTGTGGGGCGGCAGTGACCGGCGGGTGCGATCTTGCCAGTTGGCCGTAGACACGTCACCGTCAATGTGGACGGCGCAGGTGCCGCAGGTGCCCAGGCTGCGGCAGTTGATCACCTTGGCCTGGCCGTTGTAGAGATCTACACCGTTGGCCAGCAAAGCCTGGCGCAGGTTGGCCCCGGTTTCGCAGTGCATGGTTTTTCCCTGGGCAGACACCGTGGGCATGAGTTTTCTTCTCGGTGGAAAATATGTACGTTTTATAACGCGATCGCCCGTCCCGGCTCAAGCATTCATGCCCCAGGGCTTAGTCTAGATAACTGGATAGTTTACATTCCCTCCATACGTCACATCGGCCATGGCTCAGCAGCGCGACACGATTCACATCTACGACACCACCCTGCGGGACGGTGCCCAGCGGGAGGGGCTGGCGCTGTCGATTGAAGACAAAATTCGCATTGCGCGGCGGCTCGATGCCCTGGGGGTGCCCTTTATCGAGGGCGGCTGGCCGGGGGCCAACCCCAAGGATGTGCAGTTTTTCTGGCAGCTGAAAGAAACGCCCCTAACCCAGGCCAGCGTCACCGCCTTTTGCTCGACCCGCCGCCCCGGCAGGGTTGCCGCCGAAGAACCCATGCTCCAGCCGGTGCTGGCGGCGGGCACCGAGTGGATTACGCTGTTTGGCAAATCCTGGGATTTGCATGTCACCACCAGCCTGCAAACTACCCTGGCCGAAAATCTGGCCATGATCGACGACACCATTGGCTATTTTCGCCGCCAGGGCCGCCGGGTGATCTACGATGCCGAGCACTGGTTTGATGGGTATGGGGCCAACCCCGACTACGCCCTACAAACCCTAGCCTCTGCGGTCAAGGCCGGGGCCGAATGGCTGGTGCTCTGCGACACCAACGGCGGCACCCTGCCCCAGGCGGTGGGTGAAATTGTTGCCACCGTAAACACCTGGCTCCAGGCATTCCCAGAACCTCGCCCTCAGCTGGGCATTCACACCCACAACGACAGCGGCACGGCGGTGGCCAACGCCATGGCGGCGGTGGCGGCGGGGGCCACCATGGTGCAGGGCACGATCAATGGCTACGGCGAGCGCTGCGGCAACGCCAACCTCTGCACCCTGATTCCTAACCTACAGATCAAGCTGGGCTACCGCTGCATTGCCCCGGCCCGGCTAGAGACCCTGGCGGAAACCAGCCGCTTTATTAGCGAGGTGGTAAACCTGGCCCCCGATGAGCACGCGCCCTACGTGGGGCGATCGGCCTTTGCCCACAAGGGCGGCATTCACGTCAGCGCCGTGGAGCGCGAGCCAAAGACCTACGAGCACATTGACCCGGCCACCGTGGGCAACAGCCGCCGCATTGTGGTGTCTGACCAGGCGGGGCTGAGCAATGTGCTGGCCAAGGCCCGCAGCTTTGGGCTGCATTTAGAGCGCCACGATCCTGCCTCTCGTCAACTGCTCACCCGGCTCAAAGCCCTAGAGCATGAGGGTTACCAGTTTGAGTCCGCCGAGGCCAGCTTTGAGCTGCTAATGCGCGAGGCCCTGGGCGATCGCCCCCGTTTCTTTGACCTCAAGGGCTTTTACATCAACTGCCAGCACCAGGGCAACGGGGCGGAGCACAGCAGTCAATCCCTGGCGACGATCAAAGTTATGGTGGGCGATGAAGAGATTCTCGCCGCCGCCGAGGGCAACGGGCCGGTGGCGGCGCTAGATGCGGCGCTGCGAAAGGCGCTGCTGAATTTTTACCCGGCGATCGCCCACTTTCACCTGTCTGACTACAAGGTGCGGATCATCGACAGCGGCGCGGGCACAGCGGCCAAAACCCGGGTCCTCGTCGAGTCGAGCAACGGCGCGCAGCGCTGGACGACCCTGGGGGTTTCGACCAGCATTATTGAGGCGTCGTATCAGGCGGTCACCGAGGGGCTAGAGTACGGGCTGATGATGGAGACGGCGCACCCCCACTGTGCGATCGCCTTTAGGCGGGTCTTGGGCGATCGCCCGTTAGGTGGGTCTCGGACCATCGCCCTTTAGGCGGGTCTCGGACTATCGCTCTTTAGGCAGGTCTTGGGCGACAATAATTGCACATTGGCTTACAGACTAAACCTTGATTGTTGACGTTACCCAGTGCTATGGTCGCCTCGCCGCAGTATCTCACCCCCGAAGACTATCTTCAGCTCGAAGCTGAAAGCCCCCTCAAGCATGAATACTTCGACGGGGAAGTCTATGCCATGGCGGGAGCCAGTGATGGGCATGTCACCATCGCGGGCAACCTATTTGCCCTGCTCCGCAGCCATGTGCGCGGCACGGGCTGCCGGGTCTACATCTCGGATATGAAGGCTCGGATTGAGGCCCGTGATCGCTTTTTCTACCCAGATGTGATGGTGACCTGCGACCCGCGCGATCAGGAGACTGAGGGCTTTAAGCGCTTCCCTAAGCTGGTGGTGGAGGTGCTGTCTGAGTCTACAGAAGCTTTTGACCGGGGCGACAAGTTTGCCGACTACCAAACCCTGGAGAGCCTAGAAGAATACGTGTTGATCAACACGCGCCATCAGCGGGTGGAGTGCTTTCGCCGCAACGAAGCCGGGCTGTGGGTGTTGCAGTACTATAGGCCCGAAACAGCCGTGCCCGAAACAGCCACGTTCTGCCTGGAGAGCATCGGCTTTACAAATACCATCGCGGCCCTGTACGAAGACGTAACGCTGGAGCCATCTGAGGAAACTTCTGAGCCCTGATGCGAAACTGCGGGGGCGGTGGCTTAGTTTTTGCGATCGCAGCCCCCGACGGCAAAGGGGAATGCTGTCGGGAGCGGGTAGGGTACTTTACTCGATCAGCCCGGTTTTGGTGGCAATTCGCGAAGCGTTCGGGAACCGACTCGGAACGAGTATCCGTACCGGAATCGCCATCCAGATAGTGCCTGCTGGGGAGGTTGTGCCAGGGATGTCGCTGGTGGGCGTCATGGGGATGGGGGCGCGACCGTCGTTGGGGTCGGTGTAGCCGGGGGCGTGGGGGATTTTGATTCCGCTTAGCCTCTTCACAAAGCTCAAACTCCTTAGCCAGCATGGGTTACGCTGCGCTAACCCATCCTATGTTTAATCCAGCCTACCTACTTATCTCTTTAGGCCTACTCTACCTAGATGACCGATAGCGAAGCGGATAAGCCCTATGCCCCCCATAACCGACGAAACTCTGTGGACTATTCTCAACGACGAGCTAGACGACGCCACCGTAAACCAGCTGGTGTGGCGCGCCCTGGGCTACCGCGACACCGAAGCCGGGTGGGATAGCTCGGCGGTGGCCCCTGCCTGGGCAGAGAAATTTCCAGAACCGCCAAACTTCATTGAGAGCCGCCCGGCGACGGTGCAGCTGACCCGCTCGATTCCCAAAGAAGACAAGCATTTGCTCAAAGCAGAGCTGGGCTTTAAGGGCTACACCGTAGACCAGCTGATTCCCCGGCTGACGCGGCGGGCGACGATGGTGAGCTGGCTGCTGAGCTATCGCAGGCGGCACCAAAATTAAAAAAGGATGCGGAAATCCGCATCCTTGCTCTCAACCCACGGCGCTCTCTCCGTGGATGCTGGCGCTGCTGGCCTGGGCGATGGGCCTGGGCGGTGGATCGATAGTGTCGCGATCGCACAGCCCCCGGCGCAGCAGCATAGCTGATGTTAGAACTCTGCCGTGGCTAGTTCCCTAGGCGCTTGGGCCTGGGAGGCCGGGGCGTCAGGGTCTTCGGCCCTGGGGGAAGAGTCTAAAAAGATGTCGTTAGCCTTGAGCTGAAGCCCGGCCCTGGGCTGGGAGTCGGCTTTGCTGACGTAGGGGGAGGCGTCGATCGCACCGCTGGCGATAATCAGCGAACCCTTCTTGATGTGGGTGAGCTTGCGCCAGGCGGGGGAGTCTTCCCACACGGTGATGTCGACGGTGAAACTGTCGCTCTCTTTGCGGCTAGGGATACGATCAACGTAAATGGTCAGGTTGGCGACCTGGGTGCTGCCGCCGGTTTTGCGCTCAATGTGGCGCACCTGGGGGTCGGCGGCCACATTGCCGGCCAGGGTACATAGGTTAAAGCCTCGACTAGACATAGGTGGAGTCTCCATTGAAGAATAGATGCACCAGACCCCGCCCGACACGACAGATATCTGTGGCTTTAATATGCACAGACTAAATTCATAATTTGCTATGGATTTTTACGTAACTTTTCAGACTGCAATCTACGTGTTTCTAGCATTTACTCTCGGCGGGGGGCGAAAATTTGGCCACAGCCATGGCCCGGCTTAGCGATATGCTGAGTCTGGAGTAATTACAGTGCTATGACCACCCAATCGGTAGACCCTGCTGACCGTAAGCTCTGGCTAGCGGCTATAAAGCCACCTATGTATAGCGTTGCCATTATGCCAATGGTGGTGGGCAGCGCGATCGCTTACGCCGAAACCGGCCAGTTTGACGGCGGTATTTTTGCGCTATTTGTGATGGCGGCGGTGCTTATTTTGGCCTGGGAAAACCTCAGTAATGATGTGTTTGACTCTGAGACCGGCATCGATGTGAATAAGGCGCATTCTCTAGTAAATCTCACGCGCAATCGAAGATTGGTTTTTGCCTTGGCGAACCTATGTTTGGGCTTAGGCATCGCCGGGATTGTGGCGATCGCCCTCACCCAGCAAGACCCCACCGTGTTAGTGATCGTTCTGCTCTGCTGCGGGCTGGGCTACCTGTACCAGGGGCCGCCCTTTCGCCTGGGCTACCAGGGGCTGGGGGAGGTGCTGTGCTTTTTGAGCTTTGGGCCGCTGGCCATGGGGGCGGCCTACTACAGCCAAACCCAGAGCTGGTCGTGGGGCAGCCAGATGGCGGGGGCAATGGTGGGGCTGACCACGACGCTGGTGCTGTTTTGTTCGCACTTTCACCAGGTGGCAGACGACCTGGCGGCGGGCAAGCGATCGCCCATTGTGCGTCTGGGCACGAAGCTAGCAGCGGCGCTGGTGCCCTGGGTGTGTGCGGTGTTTTTTGCGATCACTGTCCTGGCTCTAGTCCTAGGAATTTTTCCGGTCTGGACGGCGCTGGTGTTTGTCAGTCTGCCCTCGGCCTGGCGGCTGGGTCGCCACGTTACTCGCTATCACGATCAGCCCGATCGGGTCTTCAACGCTAAGTTTTTTGCCATTGGCTTTCACTGTTGGAGCGGGCTGCTGCTCACCCTGGGATTTTGGCTGGGTGCCTATGGGGGTTGAGTTAGCGGTTCGCCCTTACCGACGGCGGTTTGTGCAGCCGTTGCACACCGCCCACGGGCCGTGGGTGTGGCGAGAGGGGCTGCTGATTCGCCTGAAAGATCGCCTGGGGCGATTGGGCTACGGCGAGGTGGCCCCAATACCGTGGTTTGGCAGCGAGACGGTGGCCGAGGCGCTAGCATTTTGCCGCGCTTGGGGGAATGGGGGGCGATCGCGCCCTATTCCCCCTGAGCTGCCTGCTACTCAGTTTGGGCTAGAATCTGCCCTAGCCAATTTGACCGGAGAGATCGCGGGGAGAGAACCGGTGATTCCTGCGGATAGCTTGGCTAACGCAGCCATCTGTGGCCTCCTGCCCGCTGGCCCCTCGGGGTTAGAAATTGCACCCCAGCGCCTCGCCCAGGGCCATCGCACCCTAAAGTGGAAAGTTGGCGTGCATCCTGCCGCTGACGAAATCCGTTGGCTGGAGCAATTGGTGAAAGACCTGCCTCATTCCACCCAACTGCGGCTGGATGCCAATGGGGGGCTGAGTCTGGCCCAGGCCGAGCAGTGGCTGGCGGCCTGCGATCGCCTCAACGCCAATCCCCGGTTGGCCACTGTCGAATACCTGGAGCAGCCGCTGCTGCCCGATCAGTTTGACCAGATGCTGGAGCTAACTCAGCGGTACAGAACGGCGATCGCCCTCGATGAATCGGTTGCCGCCGTGGCTCAGCTAGAAGGTTGTTGGCAACGGGGCTGGCGGGGAGTGTTTGTGGTCAAGCCGGCGATCGCGGGTGCGCCCCAGCTGCTAGAAGCGTTCTGCCACAAGCATCGACCCTGCCTCGTCTTTTCTTCGGCCTTTGAAACCGTGGTGGGGCGACGGGCGGCGTTGGCGATCGCCGCCCGCTGTTCACCTACCCCAGCCCCGGCGCTGGGCTTTGGCACCCAGGGCTGGTTCGACGATGATTGGGATACTCTCACCCCCGCCGAGCTATGGGACAAACTTTAAACGCGCTGATCCAGACTCGCCGGGGCGACGATTGGCTGATCGGCCCTAGCAGTCAGGAGTTTTGGCGATGTCTGGAAGATTGGATCCCTGTTTTTGCGGCCTATCGAGCATCCTGCGGTTCAAACAGCCCCGGCGTTTTGATTGCCGAGCCTGATCCGATGCATTTTTTAGCGGCTGGCTTGGCGGCTTGGTCGGCAGGCTGCACCGTGGTCTTGGCCAATCCGCGCTGGGGCGAGCACGAACACCACCAGGTGCAGGCCATGGTCGATCCAGACTGGGGCGATCCCCTGGTGCCGGGCATTGCGGCCTATCCTGGCCAAGTACCTGAGGGACAGCCGGGGCAAATCCTCATTCCCACGGGCGGTTCGTCGGGGCAGATCAAGTTTGCGGTACATAGCTGGGAGACGTTAATGGTTTCCGTAGAAGGCTTTTGCGTTCACTTTGGGGTTGAACGGGTTCACGCCTACTGCGTGCTGCCGCTGTTTCACGTCAGCGGGCTGATGCAGGCGCTGCGGGTGCTGGTCACAGGTGGGCAGCTAGTGCTCCAGCCCTATGGCGACCTCAAACGGGGAGAATTCCTGCCCTTGCCCCCCGGTGGATTTCTTTCGCTAGTGCCCACCCAGCTCCAAGATTTGCTAGCTCTGAACGGTGAGGTTATCCCCTGGCTGCAGAGTTTCAGGGCGGTATTGCTGGGGGGCGCTCCGGCGGGAAAGCCCCTCCTCGACCAGGCCCAGGCGGCTCAAATTCCCGTTGCCCTCACCTACGGCATGACCGAAACCGCTGCCCAGGTCGCTACCCTGCTGCCCGAGGAATTCTTGGCGGGCAACCGCAGCAGCGGCAGACCCCTGCCCCACGCGAGAATCACTATCCTCAGCGCCCAGGGGCAGCCTCAGCCACCGGGGCAGCATGGCAGGATTGCGATTCAGGCCGGGTCGCTGGCAAAGGGATATTTAGAGTGTCCTAGGCAGCAGCTTGACGCGACGGTGGGCAGTGCCCACCCTACGGGGGTGCAATCGGCGGCGGCGAGCTTAGCAACCGACGACATGGGCTATCTCGATGAAGGGGGCTACCTGCACATCGTCGGGCGCAGCAGCAGCAAACTCATCACCGGCGGCGAGAATGTCTTCCCGGAAGAGATCGAGGCGGCGCTGCTGGCGACGGGGGCGGTGAGCGATGCCTGCGTGGTGGGGCTAGAGAGCGATCGCTGGGGTCAGCAGCTCTGCGCCCTGGTGGTGATGGATTCTGCCCAACTGCTGCCAGATCTACCCGAGCTGCTGCGATCGCAGTTGGCCGCTTACAAGCTACCCAAGCAGTGGATTTTGGTTAGTGACCTACCTAGAACTGCCCAGGGCAAACTCAGTCGGCCCCAGTCCTTGGCTCTGGCGCAAAGGATTCTGGGCATGGACGCCTAAAATTCCTGACTCATTTCACGGATTTTATCCAGTTCTGCTGCCGGGCGAGTTCTAGGCTGGCGGCGGCGGTGGCGAAAATTAGCAGGCTTTCGGCGATCACCACCGCAAAGGGCCAGCCCCGCAGGCTCACCGCCGCCGCCACATTCACCAGGGCCAGACCCCGCACCAGGCTAAAGGCCAGCACCACCCCCGCCTTGAGCTGGGGGTTGGGGTCTTGGCGCACGGCGTAGCGATAGGTAATGCCAAACAGCCCGCCGGAGAGGCCCGCGATCGCCGTACTCACCCAAAAGGTGCTGCCGCCGAGGCCAGCGGTAATAGAGCGCAGCGCTGCCCCCCAGCTGACGAAAGGCATACGGTGCAGCAGCAGCAGCGCAGCGATCGCCCCCGCCGCAGTTCCGGCTACAACCGCCGCCTTCAGTGACTCAACTCGATCTTCATCGGTAAACGGGCTTTCGATTGTCACAGCGATCTCTATTTCGCCTCAGCTCGCTCTAGCCAGCCGCGCATTTTGCCGGGGTTGAGCAGTCCGTGGGGGTCAACCTCAGCTTTGAAATCCACCTGCACTGCATCGACTTTTTTCATGCCGCCGTCTTCAAGCAGGTAGGTGTGGGGGTTGGCAATCAGCGCCCCGTTGGCTTCGTGGTAGCGAATGATTTCCGCCAGCCGCTCGGGGGTCGAGTAGCGCACAATTTGCAGCGCCGCCGGGATGGTGTTGCCCCCCATGCGCAGATACTCCAGGTGCATGAGCACCTCGTCGCCAAAGTGTTCGTAGAAGTGGCGCACCCGCTCTAGCTCGGGGTCGTAGGGAAACAGGGTTTGCAGGTAGGTGAGCGACGGGTCTACGCTACGGGCGTGGAGGGTGGTGTGGTTCCAGGTAAACTCGGCCAGGGGCGTGCCTTTGCTGGCCTCCTGGGCCGACTTGCTGTAGGTGATGGTGCCGCCAAACTCGGCCACTAGTTCACCAAACAGCGCCAGGGATGGCTCGGCCACCATCAGCAGCGCCGCCGCTTTGCCCTCGGGCAGGTAGGGCTTGAGGGCAGCAAAATAGCCGGGGATCGGCCAGGCGTGGACACTAATCAGTTTTTTAATCAACCCGTCGGCATCGCCCAGGGCCTGACCAAAGCGGGCGGCGGTCATAAACTCATCGAAGACCACAATCACCTCTGCCCAGGGGTAGGCTGGCCCCAGGGGAATTTCTAGCTCGGTAATAATGCCGTTGGTGCCGTAGGCGTGGTTGACCTTGTGGATCGCATCGCCCCGCAGCTCTATGACTCTGGGATGGTCTTCAAAGGTGACGACCCGCACGGCGTTGAGGTTGCCGCGATCGCGCAGCTGTCCATACATAATCGAGCCAATGCCGCCGCTGCCGCCGCCAATAAACCCGCCAATGGTGGCGGTGCGGTAGGTGGAGGGGTACATGCGCAGCTCCCAGCCGGTT
>JBBSLR010000029.1:0-12102 GCA_038255045.1 Phormidesmidales cyanobacterium | reverse complement strand
CGTTCAAAATATTGTCAGCGTTTCTATCACCATTATTTTGGTGTCGTTCATTGGCCTTAGCCTGGCCCGGCTGGTGTACTTTTTTCTCCACAGTCAGCAGATTATTTAGGGTTAACGGGGCCTTATACCAAATCCGAATCACCCCACCCCGATTCCCCAAAGGCCAAACCGTAGGGGCGTTGGCGAAGCCTAGCCGTAGGCTTTATTGCGTTCGCCCAGCCGCTGTAGGGTTGGCACTGCCAGCTCTGTCAAGCCGCTGAGCCTAGGACTCAAAGTCCAAGGCTCAAAGCCGAAATCCTCTGAAGAGGATTGGGAGCCGAGTTACTCAGTCTGCTTTAGCAGACTTTTGCTAGGAGCCAGGGAGTTCACTCCCTGGTGGTTGTGGCTTCTGCAGCCCCAGCCGGGTGAAATCTCACCCGCCCCCATCTGCGGCCCCGGTAATGCCGATGGGGGCTAGACTGCGGCCGGGCCAAGGGTTGAAGCAATCCGTAGAGCCAGCTCGGTGAGGTTGTCGCCGTCGGTGCAAAAGTGCTCAGCCTTGGGGCGAGGCACTCCGGCTCTAACCATGTATTCCACCAGCAGGTTAAACAGCATGGCTTCGGCCAGCTCTCGCTGATCGGCCCAGCCCCGCGGCTGGTAGTGCAAATATTCATGGCAGCGCAGGGCCAGATCGCGGTAGGGGGCATCGCTGGTCAAAAACTGAAGGCTGCTAACAATCATGGCGACCTCAGAATGCAGGGTACCCCCAGTCTAGCCGAGGGTTAGAGCGCTATGGGCTTGCCTTGAACACCACTGAGAGATTGTTGGCGGGCATGGCCACCGTCTCGACCAGGGTCAGCCCCTCGGCCTCGGCGGCGGCGACCACCGTTTCTAAATCGCGTACGCCCCACTGGGGGTTTTGGGCCTGCAAGCTGGCGTCAAAGGCGACGTTGCTGGGGGCGGTGTGCTGCCCGCCCTGTTTGTAGGGGCCGTAGAGATAGAGCACCCCACCCTGGGGCAAAATGCGCCCGGCCCCGGCCATTAACCCCAGGCAGGCCGACCAGGGCGAGATGTGAATCATATTGATATTGACCAGAGCGGTGATCGGGTAGCGCTGCAAATCTAGCACCGGGAGGAGAGCCGCCGACGGGGGCAATTCCACCGGCCAGAACGGGGCGGCGGCATCTAGCTCTAGGGGCGGGTGCAGGTTGTCGGCGGGGGCGGCCTCTCGCCAGGCGGCAATGCTCGCTCGCGCCTCGGGGCTGAGGTCTGAGGGCAGCCACTGCCGGGGAGCCAAACGCGGAGCAAAGTATAGGGCATGCTCTCCAGTGCCGCTGGAGATTTCTAGCACGGTGCCGCTGGGGGGCAGAACCTGCTGCAACAGGGCTAAGATTGGCTCGCGATTGCGATCGGTGGCGGGGGCGTAGCGGCGGGCATCGGACCAGGTGGACATGGTGAGAAAGGGTAGGGGCCTAGTTCAGAATAATGAGGTTGTTAAGAGCTGAAGCCCTTAGCTTTCCATATCGTCTAGGGCTTTAGGGACTGCGGCAGTTAGCACCTCGCAGCCGGTGCCCGTCACCAGCACATCGTCTTCGATGCGAATGCCGATGCCCCGCCAGCGGTCTTCGATCTGGGGCTGCCCTTCCACCGGTTCGTAGGTAGGCGAAATGTAGATGCCTGGCTCTACCGTGACCACGTTGCCCACCTCAAAGGGCTTCCAGGTCTTATCGGGGTTGCGGAGAATGCCGGCGTCGTGAACGTCTAAACCCAAAAAATGCCCGGTGCCGTGCATGAAGAACGCCTTGTGCTTCTTCTCTTCGATTAGCGTGTCTACGCTGCCCACCAGCAGGCCCAGATCCACCAGCCCCTCGGTGATGGTACGGGTGGCCGCGTCGTGAAACTCGTTGAAGGGGGCACCGGGCTTGACGGCGGCGATCGCCCTCAGCTGCGCCTCCAGCACCAGCTCGTACAAAATCCGCTGCCCATCGCTAAACCGCCCCCCCACCGGGAAGGTGCGGGTAATGTCGGCATTGTAGTAATCCACCGCACAGCCCGCGTCGATCAGCAGCAGGTCGCCGTCTTGCATTTGGCAATTATTTTCCACGTAGTGCAGAATGCAGGCGTTAGCTCCCGACGCGACGATGGAGGTATAGGCCGGCCCCATTGCCCCCTCTAGCCGAAAGATGTGCTCCATCTCCGCCTGGATCTCGTACTCGTAGCGGCCTGGTCGAGCGATGTCGCGGGCATAGTTGTGGGCTTTGGCAGAAATTGCGATCGCCCTCCGCAACGAGTCCAATTCCTCAGTCGACTTTACCCGCCGCAGCGTCTGCATCATCAGCGTGGCATCTTCAATCGCCACCGGGCCGGTGCCGCGCTTGTAGTAGGTGGCCAGCAGCCGCTGCCAGTGGCGCATCACTTTATTGTTGAGCGCCTGGTCATGGCCAAAACGGTAGTAGAGGCGATCGGCTTTTTCCAGGTACTTGGGCAGGTGCTCATCCAGTTCAGCAATGGGGTAAACCTCATCGGCCCCAAAGCGCTCCTTCGCCAGATCTACCCCCACCCGATAGCCTGACCAGGTCTCTTTCTCAGGGTCTTTGGGCCGCACAAACAGCACGAACCTGTGCTCGTCATGGTGAGGGGCTAATACGGCCACCGCGCCCGGCTCGTTGAACCCCGTCAGGTAGTAAAAGTTACTGTCTTGGCGAAAGGGGTAGTCGACATCGTTGTGCATCACCGCCGGGGGAGCACTGGCAAAAACGGCAGTACCGCCGCCGATGAGCTCCATTACACGCTGACGACGACGGGCGTAGGCGGTGGTCATGGCGAGTGGATGGGTAGAGGGTAAGGGGTGGATGGGTAGGGGGAGACCTAGGTATCTGCCCAATGGAAATATTTAGAGGCAGTCCGGTGTGTCTGCCTATTAGATGTACGTAAGGGCAGCCCCGTGGGTCTACCCAACCGGTTTTGGCCGTGAGAGACCGGAAGTTCCTATGCCAATGCTAAAAGATATCTCCTCTTACCGCAGCAGCCTGGCCTCTGGGTGCCGGGACTAATTAGGCCCGAGGATATTGGTAAACCTGAATCCGCATGCCCTCGTTGGGCAGGTCATTGGGACGCACCCCCAGAGCGCCGCTGGCGGCGCGAGTTACCGGGGTACCGGACATCAGCGCTAAAAAGTTGTCTACGGGGTCGAGTTCGCAGCTCTCGCCTGCCACCGTAGACCGGTAGTGGGTCGGCACCACAATTTTAGGTCTCAGCACCTGCACCGCCTGCACCGCCTCCGCCGCCGTGTAGGCTTTGAGGCCGCCGCCCACGGGCACTAGCATGATGTCGGGGCGACCTAGCAAAATCTGCTCTTCCACCCCCAGCGGCGCGGCGGCCCCGCCCATGTGCACAATGGTGACGCCGCCCTGGGTCCACTTCCATACGGTGTTGTTGCCAAAGCGACGACCACCCTGGCGATCGTGGGGGGTGACAATGCCCTGCACCCGCAGGTTGTCAAAGTCGTAGACGCCGGGGTCGGTGAGCAGGCGCGGTTCGCCGGGCAGCTCATTGAGGTAGCCCTCGTCAAACAGGCGGCTGCTGATCATGACAATGTCAGCGGGCACCGCCGGAGACGGAAAGCCAGCGGTGCAGCCGACGCGGCGAAAAGGGTTGACCAGAATGCGTCGACCGCCGCCGGTAAACAGAAAAGACGTATGCCCCAGGCTGCGAATGGTCACGCCAGCGGTTTGAGCCTGGGCAGCGGAGTTGCCTAACCGTAGCCCCAGGGTGGCCCCCAGCCCGGCCGCTGCATAGCCCAGTAGTTTGCGCCGTTTCATTGCTCTCTCACTCCCACAGGTATGACTCTGGCTAAATAAGTGTAGACCGTGAACCGCCCGTCTATGCCCTCAATTTGGGCCAGCATCGGAACTGTACCCAATTTTGGATTTGCGATTTTGGATTTTGGATTTGGGCAGCCCAGCAGCTTTTGAGATGCATTCGCGGCCCCAGGTCTTGAAAATGGAGGTCATTGCCGCCTTGAGGCCGCAGCGCAGCCTGGGCGCGATCAGACTGCTGCAGGCTAGACCGTTCCCGAAACGCTCAGTTTAGGGCTAGCCTGACCGCTGAGCACCTCCTCAGGTACACCGTAGTCTTGGGCCACCAGGCGGGCGGTCATTTTAGCCGACATCATCACGCTGGGGGTGCCCGCACCGGGCTGGGTGCCTGCCCCCACCAGGTACAGACCATGGATGTCTTCGCTGCGGTTGTGGGGGCGAAAAAAGGCCGACTGCACCAGCAGCGGTTCCGAGCCAAAGGCGTTGCCCAGGTAGGCGTCGAGGGTGTGCTCAAAGTAGTCGGGGGTGATGTAGCTCTGGCACACCAGGCGCTCTTTGAGGTTGGGCAGGTAACCCCGCTCTGAGAGAAAGTCAAAGACGATATCCATCAGGCGGGGGCCAACCTCGTCCCAGTCGATGCCCGAGCCGTTGTGGGGTACCGGCAGTAGGGTGTAGGCGGCGTGGTGCCCAGCCGGGGCCAGCGATGGATCGGTGAGGGTAGGAATGTGAATGTACTGGGAGAAGTCCTTGGGCAAGATCTTGCGGCCAAAGATATCTTTTAGCAGCTCTTCGTAGCGGGGGCCAAGAATAATGGTGTGGTGACGCAGTTTAGCGGCTTCATTGCCGTCGGCCCTAAAACCGAAGTAGATGACAAACAGCGACATCGACTGCTGGGTCAGCTTTACCCGCAGGTCGCCATTCCAAAAGCGGTATTTGGATTCGATCAGCTTGCCGTAGGTGGTGGCCCAGTCGGCATTCGACACCACTAGGTCGGCGTTGATCACAAAGCCGCCGCCCAGGGTGACGCCCGTGGCCACCTTTTTACCCTCTATGCGGGTGACGTTGATCTGGCTCACCGGGGCGTTGTACTTGATTTTGCCGCCCAGTTCTTCGAACTTGGTCACAAAGCCCTGTACCAATGCCCCGGTGCCGCCCATCGCAAAGTGAATGCCCCAGGTCTTTTCGACGAAGTGAATCATGGCGTAGATGGCGGGCACCGAGAGGGGGTTGCCGCCCACCAGCAGAGGCTCAAAGCTAAACACCTGCCGCAGTTTGTCGCTCTTGAAGTATTTGCTGCTAAAACGAAACAGGTTGCGCACGGCATCGAGCTTGAGCAAATCGGGGGCCACCTTGAGCATGGTGCCCACGTCGCCGAAGTGGGTGTAGCCCAGCTCTAAAAAGCCCCGCTCAAAGATGGCCCGCGACTGATCGTGGAAGCGCTCATAGCCTTCGAGATCGCCCGGTTCGCCCAGCTCTTGGATCTGCTGGCGGGTGTGCTCGGGGTCGCCGTCGTAGTCAAAGAAGGTGCCGTCGTCAAAGTAGATGCGGTAGAAGGGCAGAATGGGCACGATTTTGACGTAGCGGCTGGTGTTGGGGCCGCCCGAGATGCCTGATTTGATCCGCTTGCTCTCGTCGACAATTTCGGCGGGGAAGTCGGCGGAGGTCAGATCGGCGCGATCGCGCTCCAGCGCAAACAGCTCTTCAATAAAGTGGGGCACCGTGATCACCGTCGGCCCCATGTCGAAGGTAAAGCCGTCGGTGCGGCGCACGTAGGCCCGCCCGCCGGGAGCGTCAAGCTTTTCGACGATGGTGGTGTCAAAGCCCAGGCTTTGCAGGCGAATGCCCATGGACAACCCACCGATGCCAGCCCCAATCACGATCGCCTGCTTTCGGCCCATGGTTGACTCCTGAGAAATCTCGTTACAAACGTTAATACGTCTCCGTATTCTACTACCCTTGGCTCCTCCCAGTCGGTTCAAACTCGGTTAAACCACGGGTAGCCTAACGGTGCTGGGGCAGAGCCATCACCGCGTCTACCGTAAACTCGCCCAGCGACTCAAGGGCGGGAAGGCGATCGCCGCCAGCGCAGACCATCGGGAGTTCTTGCCCTTGCCAGACCCACACCCGCTGCCGCTGGAGGTCGATCAGCCAGGCCAACTGGGTGCCGTGGGCTAAGCAGTGCAAAATCTTAGCCTGCAACTCCAGCGTGCTTTGGTTCGACGACCGAATTTCGATCAGCCAGTCGGGTGCCCCCGGCAATGGGCCATCTTCTTTCGGCAGGCTCTCTACTGCCACGACGGCAATATCTGGCACAGGCGACAGGGGCGGCACAATACAGCGCAGTTCCTGAATCGCTTCGTAGGTGGTCGTCTGGGCGTTGATGGCATTGACCAAGTTGCGCTGGAGACGAGAGTGAAACAGGGTGGGCATGGGTTTTTGCAGGGTCTGCCCGTGGATAAATTCCCAGGCGGGAGAACCGTCAATGTTCTCTCGATTTAGGAACGAATCTAGGGGAGTGGTAGTGACGGGTGATTGTGTCATGACTGAATCACCTAGCCTCTCACTGCAAACAGGCGAGCTAGCTCCCAGGCAAACCCCGGCAGCAGCGGCGAGGTAATCGTATCCTGGGCTAAAAGGGTAGTGGTCAAGACCAGCTGAGCTGGCTGGCGACGGTAGATTTCAAGGCGCTGGGCCGTGCGATCGACGATCCAATATTCCAAGACGCCTTGGGTAGAGTAGAGCTTGAGCTTGGCGGAGCGATCGCGGTCTTCATTGGCTTTGCCGGGGGACAAAACCTCTACCACCAATTCCGGTGCGCCCTGAAAGTGGCCTGCCTGATCCTGAATTTCGGCAATGCGTTCGGTGCTGGCCCACACCACATCGGGGGAAACGTTGTCGGCTTCTGAGAAAATCAGCCCCGGCATGATAGACGCTTCCCCCTGGCCAGTGTTAAACGCCCAGTTATCTAGCGCGGCAAAGATCCGACCAGCTAGCTGCTGGTGCTTGTGGTGGGGCGACCTGGCCACAAACAACTCCCCGTCAATGATTTCGTAGCGAATCCATTCGTTGTCAGGCAGCGCGTCAATATCCTTTGTGGTCCAGCGAACTGGGCTGTTGGCAACGCTCATGGCTGAGAATCCCGAAAAAGCTGTAGCTCTAATTGTAGTTTGCGGGTTGGTCTGGAGGAGGATGTGAAATCTAACCGCGATGGTGTGGAACTATCAGCCCATCGGTGGGCAGTGCCCACCGATGGGCTGCGGCAAATGCCTGTCTAAACCGCCGCAGGCACCGGCAGCGACAGCAAAAAATTCCGCAGAATCTCCATGCCCGCCTCGGTGAGAATGCTCTCGGGGTGAAACTGCACCCCTTGGAGGTGGGGATAGTCGCGGTGCTGCACGCCCATGATGGTGCCGTCTTCAACCCAGGCGGTGATCTCTAGCACCTCGGGGCAGGTGGCCGGGTCAATCACCAGACTGTGGTAGCGGGTGGCCAGAAAGGGACTGGCTAGGCCCGCAAACACGCCCTGGCCATTGTGGAATATGGGAGAGGTTTTGCCGTGCATAAGCTCGGCGGCGCGCACCACGTCGCCGCCAAACACCTGACCCATGCTCTGGTGGCCCAGACAGACGCCGAGGATGGGGACGGTCGGCCCTAGCTCTTTGATAATGTCTAGGGAGACGCCGGAGTCGTCAGGGGTGCCGGGGCCGGGGGAGATGACGATGCCGTCGGGCTTGAGGGCGGCGATTTGCTCTAGGGTAATCTCGTCGTTGCGAAACACCTGTAGATCGGCAGCTACGGGCAGCTCGGCGGCCAGCTCGCCCAGGTACTGCACCAGGTTGTAGGTAAAGCTGTCGTAGTTGTCGATGACTAAAATCATGGGCGCAGCGGGGAGGGGGCGAAAAATCTAGAACGGCTGCAGCAGCCGCCACAGGGGCGGCAGCAGCAGACAGGCGGCCACCGACAGCGAGATCAGCGCTGAGATCAGCACGGCGGCGGCGGCGCAGTCTTTGGCGATCTTGGCGAGTTCGTGATAGGTCTGCTCTACGGTGAGGTCGACCACCGATTCGAGGGCGGTGTTGACCAGCTCCGTGGTAAGCACGATGCCGCAGGTGAGCATGATCACCGCCAGCTCCACCGGGGGGAGGCTGAGGGCGATCGCCAAACTCACCGCCAAACTGCCCACCATCACGTGAATGCGAAAGTTGCGCTGGGTGCGAAAGGCATAGCTCACCCCCTGCCATGCATACTTGAAACTAACAAATAGGTTACCAGCGACCTGCCAAGAGAGAGATCGCTCTACCGGGCTGAGGTTGGCCTCAGGCACCGACACTACTGAATCAGAATTTTCACTATAGAGAGTCATAGATAACTTTAATTGAGGCAACTAGGCAATAGGCCCCTATACCGTAGCGGGGAGAACCAATCAGGGCTAATTTAGCCTACTTTTTCAAACTTTAACCCAGCGGCGGTGAGCAATTCACTCTGTTTGTCGAGCATGGCTACTAGGCTAGCGTCGTCGGGGTGATCCCAGCCCAGCAGGTGCAAAAAGCCGTGGGCCGCTAGCCAGGCGGTTTCCCACCGCAGCGAATGTCCCGCTTCGGCGGCCTGGCGGGCGGCGGTATCGAGGGAAATAATAATGTCGCCCAGGTAGAGCGGTTCGGTGGCCAGCAGCTCGTCAATCTGGGGATAGTCGGTCTCTAAGGCCGCAAAGGAGAGCACGTCAGTAGGCTGATCGAGCTGGCGAAACTGGCTGTTGAGCGCGGCGATCGCCTCATCGGTTGTGAGCTTGAGCGACAGCTCGTAGGCCCCCAGGGGCGAGCCTTCCAGGGTCATTTGCTGCCCCCATTGGACAAACCATGCCACCCATTCTGCCTCGGCGACGATCGCAGCGCTGGGGTGCTCTGGCTCTAGGGCCACCGCTAGGGTCGGCATAGGAGATGTTGTGGTTGCCATAGGGTTACCGGGTTAGGTAGGCCAGGCCCACCAGTAGGGTCAGCAGCGCCGTCACCGTCAGCGAGAAGTGAAACAGCGACTTGCTGCCCTTTTTGACCATGTTGCGCATGGCCAGCTTGACAAAGCTGGGGGGCGCTGCGGCCGGGCTGGGCTGGGCTGCCGCCGATGAATCGACGGTGGGGGCTTCGGGGGAGGGTTGGCTCATGGGGCGATCGCAGTTACAGGTTGACTTTAAAGCTGACTCTACTTTACCGAGTTTATCTGGCGGGTAGCGCAGTTTAGGGCTGACAACCCTAGACCGCCTGCTCTTGCAGCACCTGGTTCTCCTGGCGCAGGTAGGCCTGAATAAAGGCTTCAAGCTCCCCGGCCATAACGTCGTCGATGGCGGTGGTCTCTATCCCGGTACGCAGGTCTTTGACCATCTGGTAGGGGTGAAACACGTAGTTGCGGATCTGGGCACCCCAGCTGGCTTCCACCATGTCGCCGCGAATTTCGGCGATCGCCTGGGCCTGCTGCTCTTGGGCAATGATCAGCAGCTTGGCCTTGAGAATGATCATCGCCTTTTCGCGGTTTTGCAGCTGCGATCGCTCCTGGGTGCAGCGCACCGAGATCCCCGTGGGCAGGTGGGTGATGCGCACCGCTGTTTCGACTTTGTTGACGTTTTGACCGCCCGCTCCGCCCGAGCGCGAGGTCTTGACCTCCAGGTCTTTTTCGGGAATCTCTAGCTCAATATTTTGGTCGAGAATCGGCATGATCTCGACCCCGGCGAAGCTGGTCTGGCGCTTGCCGTTGGCGTTAAAGGGCGAGATGCGCACCAGACGGTGGGTGCCCTTCTCAGACTTGAGGTAGCCGTAGGCGTAGCGCCCGGTGATCTCTAGGGTGGCCGACTTCAGCCCGGCTTCCTCCCCTGCGGAGATTTCCACTAGGTGTACCTGGTAGCCCTGGTGCTCGGCCCAGCGGGTATACATGCGCAGCAGCATCTCCGCCCAGTCTTGGGCATCGGTGCCGCCCGCCCCGGCGTTGAGAGTCAGCACCGCGCCTTTTTTGTCGTAGGGCCCAGAGAGCAGCTGCTGTAGCTCCCACTGGTCTAGCTCCTGGCTGAGACGGGCAACGGTGGTCTGGGCTTCTTGAAAGAGGGTGTCGTCTTGGTCGTCTTGCAGCAGCTCTAGAATGGCGAGGGTGTCGTCGAGGCTGGCCTGCCAGGTGGTGAGCTGGGTCAGGCTGGCTTTGTAGTCGCTCAGCTCTTGCAGGGTGTCTTGGGCTTTGCTCTGGTCATCCCAAAAGTCGGGCTGGGCGGCCTGCTGCTCTAGATCTTGAATGCGGGCTTCGAGGGCAGGAATGTCAAAGATACTCCTGGGTTTTACCCAGGCGATTGGTGAGTTCGTCAAGCTCGCGCTTGAGGTCGGTGGTGTCGATCATGGGGTGCCGTGTTTGAACCTGGGCCAAGCAACCTGTGCAAAGTCTAGAAGTGCGGTTTTGCCTGGAGAAAACCTACAGATCTTGAACTGGACTGGGTTAGCGTTGAGAAATCACTATAGCGAATGTTGGGGGATATAGGGCCAGAAACCGGGTTCCTCAGGGGTGTGCAGGGGTTAAATGTAACTCGGCAAAGGAACCCGGTTTCTAAACTCAGGATTTCTAGCAACGGTAACAATTCTTACTTGCGTCCGGTGCGCGATTGGACTAAATTACTCAGCTAAGGCTGTGTGCGTGCAGTCTGAGCTTCCCAAAAATTTGGTCAAGCGCCACTGGAAGGTGTTGGTACCACCAACCAGCGGCTAACCCCGTCGACAGGAACAGCTGTCTCGGAGGCTAAGGTGATTTTACCTGGCCGCCCTGAACTGCACATGTCTGGGGCGGCCAAGTTTTTGAGTTTCTTCCCCGTCGTCTCATCGGAAAGGAACCCGATTATGTTGTGTTTTACTCGCCAAGATCCCCGAGTTCTTCAAGAACTCGGGGATCTGAATCCCCTGCGCCTGGCAAACCCCAGCCCCCGGCCAGAGCGGTTGCGCCATCTGGTGATTGGCTCCCCGGAAGGGGTGCAGGGGGCGATTAACCACCTGCATCTGCTGAACTACGCCGAGCGCCTAGAGTGGAGCCGCCTGTTTACCATCCCCGACTCGGGGATTTTGATTACCCCAGAGCAGGGGGAGGTGTTTAGCTACCTGCTGCGGCATAGGCAGCTAGGTTAGCGACCAATTAAGCCCCTAGATTCTTTGAAAATCTGGGGGCCTTGGCAACAAAGCCTCTCGTGCCACAATCAAGAGAAGAGGCTATAGCTATGACACTGCAAGAGTTACTACAAGAGGCTCAGCACCTGAGTTGGCAAGAGCAGTTCCATTTGGCAACTCGCTTGCTGCGATGGGCTGAGGCCAAAATGCCGACTCAAGAGGGTAATTGGCAGCCCTATGCTGATCGGTCGTTAGTTATAGCGGCAGCTAAGACTGCGGAAGCATCGTTTGCTGAGGTGTGGGATAACCCTGAGGATGCCGCCTACGATGACTTATGAGTTGGGCGAGATCGTATTAGTACCATTTCCGTTTACCAACAAAAATGCTCTAAACCCTGTTCCCCTTCAATCTACGAGGGATCGGCAAAACCCATGATCGCAAGACTCAACTTCACCCCGATGGCTCCTCAGGAGTACCTGGAATGGGAATCAACCCAGGACGTTAAATACGCCTATGTGAATGGGGAAGTCTTCGCCATGACAGGGGGCACGATTCCCCATAATCAAATTGCGCTGAATTTAGCGTCTGCGCTTAAAGCCCATCTGCGAGGCAAGGGCTGTCTGGTGGTGATGGCCGATGTCAAGGTAGAAGTTTCTCGAAACGGGCCTTACCATTACCCTGATGTGATGGTGAGCTGCGATGGGCGAGATCGCAACGCGGTTAAACTCATCCGCCACCCCAGTTTGATTGTGGAGGTGCTGTCGCCGAGTACTGCCGACTATGACCGAGGCGACAAATTTACCCACTATCGCCAAATACCTACCCTGCAAGAGTATGTTTTGATCAGTGCTGACAAAATTAGTGTTGACCGCTATCGCCGGATCTCGTCTCGCCATTGGGATTTACAGACTTACATAGAGGCGGAAACCCTGAACCTCACCAGTGTGGACTGGCAGGCCCCCCTTGAACTGCTCTATGAGGAAGTGCGGTTTGCTGAGAATGCAGAGGAGGCTTAGAGATTGTGGTTACGCTAGAGCAGAGGGGTATGGGATGGAGCAGAAGGGCTATGAGGGAGATGTTGTAGCACCCCTGGCGTTCCCCGATTGCGCGATTGCGGTGGGGGAGTTTTTGTGATCGGGCGGGCGGTGATAGGAAAGTGTCAGTAGAGTGGATTGGGAATG
>JBBSLR010000028.1:0-12227 GCA_038255045.1 Phormidesmidales cyanobacterium | reverse complement strand
GCAACAGCCAGGGCACCGCGCTGCTGGGCGACCCCCGCAACGACGAAAACCTGATTGTGTCGCAGCTGCACCTGGCCTTTGTCAAGTTTCACAATGCCATGATCGACAAGCTCAAGGCCGAGGGCGTGAACCCCAGCCAGCTGTTTGACGAGGCCCAAAGGCTGGTGCGCTGGCACTACCAGTGGATTGTGCTGCACGAGTTTCTGCCGCTGCTGGTGGGCCAGAATGTGGTTAACACCGTGCTGCAACGGGGTCGCCGCTTCTACAGCACCCGCTGGCGGCGCGAGCCTTACATTCCGGTAGAGTTTTCGGTGGCGGCCTACCGCTTTGGCCACAGCCAGGTGCGCGGCGGCTACCGGATCAACAACAACTTCGCGGCGGCACTCTTCGGCGACCCCAACGGTCGGGATTTAAACAGCGGTAGACCGCTAGACCCCGAGCGGGTGATGGACTGGCGCAACTTTTTCAAGCTGAATGAAACCGATACGCCCCAGCTCAGCCAGCGCATCGACACCACGATTTCGCGGCCCCTGTTTCAACTGCCGTTTATTCCACCCAATATGGCCTCAAACCCGGCCTCGCTGGCCCAGCGCAACCTGCTGCGCCACCTGACCTTTGGGCTACCCTCGGGCCAAACCGTCGCCCGCCGCATGGGAATTGCACCCCTGTCTACCGCCGACCTGGCGGATGTGGCGGCGATCAATGCCGGTCTGGCCAACAGCACGCCTCTGTGGTTCTACCTGCTGCGGGAGGCCGACAAGCGCGCCGATGGCCAAGCCCTCGGCCCCGTGGGTGGCCGCATTGTGGCGGAGGTGTTTATCGGTCTGCTGCAAACCGACGAGCTGTCGTACCTCTGCCAGGAACCCAGCTGGATGCCCCGACTGGGTATCGGCGGCGACTTCAAGATGGCGGATCTGCTGAAGTTTGCTGGAGTAGCGCAGGCCCCTGTCCTATCCACTGAAGCACCTGCCAATGTCCCCCAACCCGCTGAGGCGTCGGTGGCTGGCTAAGGCCCAACGCTAATCGCTACCTGACCGGTAGGGGCGCAGCATGCTGCGCCCCTACCGGTCAGGCGGGCAGGGGCAGGCCGGGCTCTGGGGGCTGAGGTGGCGCAGGGCGCTGAGGTAGTCTTCGAGTTCGCTAAATTCAGCGGGTTTGAGGCTGTAATAGATCCAGCGGCCATCCTGACGGGCGGAGATCAGCCCCGCCTCGCGCAGGGTTTTGAGATGAAAGGAGAGCTTGGACTGGGCGATATCCATGCGATCGCGCAGGTCACACACGCACATCTCCTGCGATCGCAGCAGCTCGATCACCTCCAGCCGCAGCGGGTCAGACAGGGCCTTAAACTTGGCAATGGTAGTGGCCGATGAGGTGGTTTGCAGGGCGGGCGGCATGGGCATGGGCTTTGCAATGACTGACCTCTAGCGTAGCAGAGCTAACCAGCCGTGCCATGGGGTGGACTAGGCGCTCCAGCCAGCCCCAGGGTTCGGTGCGGTAAGGTTCGGTGATATGATAAGACCCGCTTTTCACCCTCCGGTTCGCGACCTTGACCCAGGCATTTTCCTTTAGCTGCGACGCCCGCTGTAGCCACACCCAGGCGCGGGCGGGCACCTTCACCACACCCCACGGCCCCGTACACACCCCCCGGTTTATGCCCGTGGGCACCCTGGCCAACGTCAAAACCGTCACCCCCGCCCAGCTGGCCACCACCGGGGCGCAGATGGTGCTGTCAAACACCTACCACCTGCACCTGCAACCGGGCGAAGACATTGTGGCCGAGGCGGGCGGCCTGCACCGCTTCATGGGCTGGGATGGCCCGATGCTGACAGATTCGGGCGGCTTTCAGGTGTTTAGCCTCAGCCAGATGCGCACCATCACCGAAGACGGGGTGACGTTTAAGTCGCCCAAAGATGGCCGCATCATCAATATCCGCCCCGAAACCTCGATTCAGATTCAAAACGACCTGGGGGCCGATGTGATCATGGCCTTTGATGAATGCCCCCCCTACCCGTGCAGCCGCGAGGCGGTCAAAGCCTCCACCGATCGCACCTGGCGCTGGCTGCTGCGCTGTGTGGAGGCCCACAAACGACCCGATCAGGCGCTGTTTGGCATTGTGCAGGGGGGCGTCTACCCCGACCTGCGCAGTTCGGCGGCAAAACAGCTGGCGACGCTAGATCTGCCGGGCTATGCGATCGGCGGCGTCAGCGTGGGCGAGCCGCCAGCGCTGATCGAAACCATCGTCAAAGCTACCGCCCCCTGCCTGCCCGAGCACAAGCCTCGCTACCTGATGGGGGTGGGCACCTATCGGGAAATGGCCCAGGCGATCGCCGCCGGGGTAGACCTGTTCGACTGCGTGATTCCTACCCGGCTGGCGCGGCACGGGGCGGCGCTGGTGGCGGGAGAACGCTGGAACCTGAAAAATAAACAGTTCCGCCGCGACTACACCCCGATCGACGCCGCCTGCCCCTGCTACACCTGCCAAAACTTCACCCGCGCCTACCTCTGCCACCTGATCCACGCTAAAGAGATGCTGGCGTTTACGCTGATCTCGATCCACAACATCACCGAGCTGGTGCGGTTTACCCAGCGGATCCGGGAGGCGATTTTGGGCGATCGCTTTACCGACGAGTTTGCCCACTGGCTGGCACCAAACCCAGCGGCAACCCCAGTAGACGACCCCTCGCCATGATAAAATGCGAAGAAAATTTACCAATTCTCAGATTCCAGCTCGGGCGCTAAGCCCATGGCTCTGCTGGCCTCTGAGTCTGGTCTGTCCCAGCTGTGTCATGAGAGGATAATCATTAAATGGAAGTCGCAATGCTGCTGGCTAAGCTGCCCGAGGCCTATTCCCTGTTTGATCCCCTGGTGGATGTGCTGCCTATCATCCCCGTGTTTTTCCTGCTGCTGGCCTTCGTGTGGCAGGCTTCCGTCGGTTTTAAGTAAGTCTCTCTAGTTTCTAAGATGTCAAGCCTCGGGGTTGTACAAGCTCCGGGGTTTTGTTTGTGGGTAAAGCTCGCTAGCTCTAGATTCACCATCTGCCTGGGCGTGGCGTTCTTCCCACTCCTGCTCGATTTGGTGCTGAATTTTGAGCGCCTTCCATCGGGGTAGAGCCAGGTTTGGGATCGTTGATTAGGGGCGATGGCTATAATAAACCCCATTCAAGTCCAGAGGTAGAGTTCTGGCTGTGGGAAAACTACAGAGCCCGAGCTGGACTTGTTATAGGCCAGCGCTTCTCAGCAATATCACCCTTACCCGCAATGGTCGAAAATCTTGGCTTAACCAACGGCTTTAAGCTCTCAATTAAGTCCCTAGAGTCTGGGTTAGACCCAAAAGTCATTCATGCTGCGGTTCAGGTGTTGCGCAGCAGCATTTCTGCCTTGAGCGAGCTTGAGCAAACCCCTTTTTCTTTTTTCTATGGCGCTCAGCAAAATACGGGCAGGTTTTCTAGTGCTGGCGCTGCTCCCTACACCGGGCTTCAGTTTGAGGCCCCCCTCGACAAGCTCACCGTGGTATTGCGGTGCTTGGGCGATTGGCTAGAGCGCACTAAGCAGAAGAACCTGTATGCGATCAAAATTCCGCCGACTTACATGCTGACCCTGCAAACTGACCAGGCTAAGGAGCTAGCCCAGCTGCTGCCGCTAGCAGAGGCGCTGCTGCTTCCCCAAGATATTTATCTCGCTAAAGCAGAGAGCTACATCGCCGCCTTTGGTGACTTTACCCCTGCGGCCAGGGCTAACTTAGCGATCATTGGCCATCGGGTAGGGCTTCCTGTAGAAGAGGCCAACGACCTCAACGCCCAATCTATGGGGCCGTTTAAAACCCTGGCTGAGAAATATCAGCACTTTCGCAGAGAGCTGCTGGTGTGCAAGCAGGAGAGCGCCCTAAACGGTGACTTTTGGCAGGTTATGCAGGACAAGGCCATTACCATGAGCCTGCCCGAGGCCGATGCCCAGTTTCTCAAAGCTGAGCGTCTACAAACCCTGCGCACCGAGGCCAGCCAAGCGCTTCAGCGGGCTGAGAGCGCCGATGCAGCCGAGCGCCAGCGGCATCGAGAGCAGCAGCAGCGGTTGATTAACTATCGCCAAACCTTTGCAGAACTCGCCATCGACACCCTGAATTTAGATGATCTGGGGCCAGATGCGGCGGCATTTCACCAGGGTACGATGGCAAAGCTTTCTGCCGCTGAGTTTAATCGAGGCCGCCTGACCCAGGCGCGGGAGTTTTATCACCTCAGTCAGACAGAGGTCGATGCCCTTGAGCAGGCGGTTTTATGTGAGCTGTATTTGCTATCTGGCTTACTATAGGGTTTCAAAACCATGGGCTGTCGCCCCGCCTGGGGGCGTCTTTGAGGTGCTGGCTTGGCTCAGAATGTTGCCTGTTTGATCAAAGTTGTAGACCCACAGCTCAAGGGTGACGCTGTGGTCACTGAGGTGAGCTACCTAATTGAAGATCTGCGCGACCTAGACGGCATGAGCCAGGTTAGGTTTGAGCCTTACTCAGAAATTAGAGATGTGGCTGAAATTCAGGTGGGCATTCGGTTTGAGGTCGAGGCCGAGCGGCTGGGGTCAATTTTGCGGCGGCTGCGCGATCGCCTCCACTACAAACCCATTCAAACCTGGTTTCTCTTCCAAATTTCAGACATTAGGCTGCAAATTGAGACTCACCAGGCCGATGACTTAGTGGGCCTAATGCTGGCGGCCCGGAGCGGGCTGCTGTTTTCTCCGGTGAGCGACTACCTGGCCGAGGCCGAAACCTACAGCCGCACCCAGGGCGAGCTGTCACCCACCGAGTTAGACAACCTCAGTCTGCTGCGTCAGCGGCTGGGCCTCTCGGCTGAGGTGGCTGAGTTGCTCAACGCTCGGGCCGCTGGACCTTACCCAACCCAGGTTGAGAAGCAGCGCCACTTTGAAGAAACCGTCCGGGCTGAGTTTAGCCGTCTGAAATCGCACCATGACGGTCAACCCATTGCCCTCAAGGATATCTGGCCCGTGCTGCAAGAGCTAGCCGAAAATTTGGGCTTGCCCACCCTCGCAGCCGAAGCCTTGTACCAGCAGCATTTGCAGCGCTATCGCGACGATATCAGGCTAAAAGTTGAGCAACAGGCGCTCAAAGCCGCTGAAGACGCTCGCCTGGCTGGCGAGGCCAAGGCCGAGGGCGATCGCCAGCAGCAGGCCCAGCAAACCCAAGCGCACCGCGACCAGTACCGCACATTGTGCCACCAGGCCCTGGCTAAGGGCCTCTACCCCTCCGAGTTTGACCAGGGCCGCCTCGACCAGGCGCGGCGGCTGCGGAGTATATCCATCGATGAGGCGATCGCCATCGAAGCAGCGGTGCGCGATGAGCTGTACGGCAGGGTAGCCTCTGCCGCCGGGGTCAACTACACCCGGCTGCGCGACCTGCTGATGCAGCAGGCCTGGCAAGCCGCCGACCTCGAGACCGAGACCAACCTTCTCAAAGCCCTTAACCAAGATATGCAGCCGGTCACCGCCGCCACGGTGCAGTGGCTACCAGCGGTTGACCTGGCCACTATCGATGCCCTATGGCAGCGCCACAGCGGCGGGCGCTTTGGGTTTAAGGCCCAGCAGCAGGTGTATCGCAGTCAGCAGCAGATTCTGCAAGACGATCCCCAGCGGTGGTTGGGTTTTCAGCAGGGGCTGGGGTGGCGTGACCAACCGTCTTGGTTATCTCGCGGCTTCAGACCCTACCACGACCTCGACTTTAGCCGCGCCGCCCCCCCCGGCCATCTGCCCACCTGGCGCTGGTGCTGCCCCAGCCTCAGCCATCGCTACAGCCCCAGTCTTGAGGTGGTCGAAGCCGTCCTGGCCCACCTCAACACCTGCATGCCCCTAGAGGCCGGGTCGATACCGACCTTTGACCAAACCGTAGTTGTCGGGGGGGTGGCCAGTGCTAGCTAGCAACCCCCCCAGCGAACTCGACGACAACCTCAGCGACCTCGCTCTGCTGCTCAACGACGAAGAGTGGGAGACCGCCGATCGCCTCACCGCCCACCTGCTGCTCACAGCGGTAGAGCAAAGCCTGTTTAGCCACGAGGCCCCGCGCCGCCCCCAGCTGACCCCAGAGACCCTAGCGGGCATCCCTTGCCAACTGCTCTACGCCATTGACCAATGCTGGCAGGGGGCCAGCGCTGGGCACTTTGGCTTCTCAGCCCAGCTGCAGATTTACCAAGACATTTTGGCCTCAGTGGCCTTTGACCCCGCCCTGGGCAACTGGTCTACCCCCCACCCGTTTTTTGAAGAAGTGGGCTGGCTAATGCTGTTTCCCCTCAGGCCCCTGGGGTTTCTCAGGTTTTACAACTGGCTAGAGTTTGACCTCGAAGCCCCCCGAGGCCACCTGCCTGCCCTGTGGTACTGGCAAATTCCGGGGCTGGCCTCCCTGCGCATGGGCGGTTTTTTCACTGGCCAGGGGGCAGGCTTCGGCGATCTGGCCCGACTCGACGCCATGATGCTGCGGCTGAGTCGCTGTGGGCAGTTGGGCGGTGGGGAGTAGTGAATTTTCCATTCACTCACTCCCCACCGCCGCCTGATTCTCGACCAGCAGCCCCCAGGGAATCCGCTCATCAGCGGCCAGCAGGCTGGCGATTTCGCGTGCCCCATAGCGGTTGATGTGGCTGGGGTCGGCGAACAGGTGCGATCGCCAGCGCCAGTCTTCGAGCAGGTCAACCAGGGTGAGGGTGCCCTGGTTGGCCCAGTTCTGCAAAAATCCCTGAAACTGCCGTTCGTAGCCCAGGCGCACGCGGTCTAAGTAGTCGTTGCTGAGGGGCAGATTGACATACACCAGAGGAATATTCTGGCTGCGCAGAAACTCGGTCATGGCCTCAAAGGAAACCGTTTGCACCCCCGTCAGGCGAAAGGGTCGGTAGGCGCTGTCATACTGGCCCCGCACCAGCGGAAAGCTGCGGTAATACACCGCCGGGTTGAATTGGTCATTGATCGCCAGAAACCCCTGGGAGTTGATCGGGCTGAGGGGTACGGTGCCATAGTCCTCACGGGGAGCAGCGGCGGCGGCTTCATTGGTTTCGGAATTGTCTGCGGCGGCCCGGGCTAGCTTGTCTGGGGGTTGCAGGGTCACGGCGGCTCCATCGCGCACGGCGGCATAACCGGGCGACTCCAGAATTTCCGCAAAGGTGCGGTCAAACCTGCCGCTGTTAAAGGCGCGGGAGCCTTCGGCCCAAACGATCAGTCGGGGGTGCAGGTCGGGGGCTAAGAGCTGCCGGGTGATAAAGCTCACCACCTGGGCGGTCGCGCCATTCACGCTCAGGTTATAGACCCGCAGTCCAGGGTAGCCCTGCACCGCTAGCGCCTGCTGGAGCACCTGGGGGTCTACCCCCTGGAGGGCACGAGAACTGCCTAAAATCAGCACATCGGGTGGCCCCAGGGCCGCCACGTAGGCCCGGTAGAGGCTGACCTGCTCATCGAGCACATCGCTGCCCAGGGCCGGAAACGCCCTGGGCAATCCCTGTTGGTCAGCCTTTTGCTGAGCCAGGGCCAGGTTTTGCTGATATTCTCGGGCTTTGCGCTGGCTAAAGGTCTGGCGGGGGTCGTCGTCGGGGATGTCTTGCAGCAGCGCCACGGCCCGTCCCCAAGCACCGGCCACCTGGTGCCACTGGGCGGCGGTGGTGGCGGTGGTGGTGAGCTGGGCCGCCTGGTTGGCGGTGCCAATGGCCTGATACCAGGGGTCAGCCGGGGGCAGGCCGGGGTCGGGCGACGCAGCGACGGACTCAGCATTGCTGCCGGGGTTGATCGCGGCTGGCCAAGCGTCGGGGGTGGCCAACGGCCCGGGGCGACTTATGCAGCAGGTCAACACTACGCTCAGCAGCAGTGATGCCGCTAGCCCAGTACGAGAGGTGAGGGGTTTAGTCATAGCCATAGGAATGCACAGTAGCGAGTGACGCGCCAAACAAAGCCCTGTAATTTCTATTGCATTTCTAATTGCATTTCTAAGGGAGGATTTTCATTTTCGCAGGACTCTGTAATAGTGTTGCTGTATTCAGCATTGATGAGGTAGCTGGTGGTACCCCTAAAAGATTACAACCCCGGTCAGCGCACCCCCTACGTGACCTACGGGCTGATTGTGCTGAATGTAGTTTTATTTATCTACGAACTCAGCCTGTCTGCCTCTGAGCTGACGCCTTTTTTCCAGGCCTGGGCGGTGGTGCCTGAAGAGTTTTCTACCAGCCTGACTACGGGGGTCTCGGTACCCAATGCCGAAGAATGGCTAACCCTGGTGACGGGTCAGTTTCTCCACGGCGGCTTTTTGCACCTGGCGGGCAACATGCTCTACCTGTGGATCTTTGGCAACAACGTCGAAGACCAGATGGGCCACCTGCGGTTTTTGCTGTTTTATCTGCTGTGTGGGGTGCTGGCCAACCTGGCCCAGTGGTTTTTTGCCATGGGGTCAGAGATTCCATCGCTGGGGGCTAGCGGGGCGATCGCCGGGGTGATGGGGGCCTATATATTCCGCTTCCCCCAGGTGCGCATTCTCACCCTGGTGCCCCTGGGGCCATTTCCGCTGCCGCTGCGAATCCCGGCCATCTTTTACCTGGGTATTTGGTTTGTGCAGCAGGCGTTCTACGGCTTCGCCAGCCTCAGTACCCCCACCATGATCGGCATGGAGAGCGGCGGCATCGCCTACTGGGCCCACGCCGGGGGCTTTGCCATTGGGGCACTGGTGGGGCCGCTGTTTGGGTTATTTAGCCAGCCCGACGGGGTCGCTGTGGAAACGGCTGAAAGCCCGACGGTAGAGTGATGCGGGTGGCCCCTAGATTGACCAACAGGCGTACCATTGCTTGCCGCCGCTCGTGGAGCCGGTCGGCGAAGTCGGGGGCCACGGCTAGATAAACCTGCGATCGCCCTGACGGCAGCGCTGCCGTCTATGGTTTGGCACCAGGGGTCAAAAAATCGGCAGATAAACTCCAACTCTTCCCCCTAATAAGCTCAGAAACCGCTAAAAACTCAGGCTTTAGACGCGTTTAGATGCCTTTCCCTAGGCTTGCCACGGCCATGGGGAATTGTTACATTAATTTACAAGTGCGTAACATTTGGCAACAATCTTGAGTCTTTATGGCGTAGGTGACCTGGGGCTAGCGGCAAATAACGCCGACCCAGGCAGGTGGGCAGAACAGGTTGGAGCAGCATCTGATGGTTAACGTAAATCCTATGGATTCGCAGTCCATCATCATTACGATGGCTGAGGTGTTGGATCTCTACGCCAGCGGCCGTCGCGACTTTAGCCGCCTAGACTTTCACGAGGCCTGGATGCCTGGCCTGTTTTTGCCGGGCATTGACCTGACCCAGGCCGACCTACGCCACGCCAACCTCAGCGATGCCGTGCTGGCGGGAGCACAGCTGGGTGGCTGCAATCTGTGGCGAGCCAGTCTAGCGGGAGCCAACTTAGCGGCAGTCAACCTGGCCCGCGCGGTGCTGATTCGCGCCGATCTCAGCCGCGTCAACCTCACCCAGGCCAGCCTGAGCTATGGCGATCTGCGCCTGGCCACCCTGCACCAGGGCATACTGCGCGGGGCCGACCTACGCCATGCCAACCTGAGTTATGCCGACCTG
Source organism: Phormidesmidales cyanobacterium (assembly GCA_038255045.1). Lineage (GTDB taxonomy): Bacteria > Cyanobacteriota > Cyanobacteriia > Phormidesmidales > Phormidesmidaceae > Nodosilinea. The sequence goes on along the minus strand of JBBSLR010000028.1, from coordinate 2,649 downwards.
CGCCAGGCCGATTTGACCGAGGCCGATTTGCGCGGAGCCAATTTGACGGGGGCCAACCTGCGGGGGGCCAACCTGTCCACCGCCGACCTTAAACGGGCCTGCCTCGACCGCGTTTGGCTCGACGCAGCAGACCCCCCGTCTCCTGAGCTGTCATCAGCGGCGCGCTAGGGCGTGTCATCATCCACTCACCCCCCGGCAATCGCCTCACGCAAATGCCCCTGATGCTGTTCTAGGCGCTGGGCGGCGGCGGCGACGTCGAGGTTGCCGAGGTGCATCATGAGAGCTAGCTTGACCTGCTGCTGGCTGTGGTCGAGCAGGGCGGCGGCGGCGGCCCGATCTAAGTCGGTGAGGTCGCAGAGAATGCGCAGGGCGCGATCGCGCAGCTTAGTATTGGTCACCGCCACATCGACCATGCGATTGCCGTAGACCTTGCCCAGGCGCACCATCACCCCAGTAGAGAGAATATTCAGGGCCATTTTGGTGACGGTGCCCGCCTTCAGCCGGGTGGACCCGGCCAGCAGCTCTGGCCCCACCAGCAGGCGAATGTCGATGTCGGCGTCTATCGGCACCTGGTCGGCGGGCACACAGGCAATAAACACGGTGGTAGCGCCGCGATCGCGGGCGGCGGCGATCGCCCCTCGCACGTAGGGCGTGGTGCCCCCGGCGGTAATGCCCACCACGATGTCTTGAGGCTGCACGGCTCGCTGGGCGATCGCCGCTGCTCCATCTTCAGCCACATCTTCTAGCCCCTCAGAGCTTCTTACCAGGGCCCCGGCCCCGCCCGCAATGATGCCCTGCACCAGCTCTGGCGGGGTGCAAAAGGTGGGTGGGCATTCTGCCGCGTCGAGCACGCCCAGGCGGCCGCTGGTGCCTGCCCCCACATAAAACAGTCGCCCCCCCCGGCGCAGCCCCTGGGCCGTCGCCTCAATAGCTAGGGCCAAGGGCGCGCGTGCGGCGGCGATCGCCGTTAGGGTGTGCTGGTCTTCTTGGTTAAACAGGTCAACCAGCTCTAGGGCGCTGAGCTGGTCGAGGGCCGCACTGCGGGGGTTGGCCTGCTCGGTGAGCAAGTAGCCCCGGTCAGCGGGGTTGGTCACAGCAGGGTGGGATTTAGGGGAGTGAGGATCAGCGGCAGAGTTGGCGGTCACGGGAGATCAGGGCAATAAACACTGCCGCTAATGTAGAGGATGGCGACTCTAGCGCACAAATCTGGCGCACAAATCCAGCGCACAAACCCAGTGTAGAAACCTACCGCACAAACCGGATCGCCCCCACGTAGCGAACGGGTTTACCCTCCGAGGCCCGCACCGCCGCCACAATGCAGCTCACCACTTCCAGCAGCCCCAGAGGCACCACCAGCAAAAAGCCCACCAATACAAACATCAGCGCAATGGTAATCATCCAGGCAATCACCATCGTGAGCTGAAAGTTAAGGGCAGCCTTGGCATGCTGCTGCACGTCAATTGGCCCTAAGTCAGGCTCAGCCCTGCCCCCTTTGGCTAGCAGCAGCACCAGGGGCAGCACCACCCGCCAGGGCAGCAAAAACGACCCACCCCAAAACACTGGCCAGCCCCCCAGCCACTGACTACTCACCACCAGGTAGCTCACCAGCGGGGCCAGATGGGCCAGGGTCACCAGGGTGGTGTCAGACAGGGTTGTCTTCCGGGTTTCGGCGCTGGCCGTAGCGGCTTCTAGTCGCGGATCTGGTTGCGGATTTGGGCGCGGGGATGGGGAAGAGGCTGGTAACGCTGCCCCATCCCCAGGGCTAACCGCACCGGGCTGGCGGGCTGCGCCTAGGTTTTCGGCCAGGGCAGGCTCGCTCAAGGCTGAGGAATTTGCCCCGCTATTACCTCCCTCAGGCCCAGACTTGGCAGGCCCGGCGGATTCTCCCAGGCCAAAGCTCGCCTGCCAGTCGGCGGTAGGGTAGCCCACCGATCGCGCCGTCACCTGTACAGACTCAACGGGATAAACTATCCCGAGACGCTGTAGCCCCCGCTGAATGTGCGACACCACCTGCCGTTGAGGGATTGCGGTATCGGCCTCTAGGGTGAGCTGAAGCTGATCACCCTGCCATTGCCCCTGGGCGACAATACCCTGGTTGGCCAGGGACTGGCTGAGCAGGTGGGCAATGGCCAGAGCATCGCCCTGGCGGGCGCGGTCTAGCAGGGCGGAGAGAGGTAGGGCGGAGAGAGGCGAAGACATAGGGCGCTAGACCTAGAGCAATTTCTCAAGCTGCTGCCGCATGCGGTCAATCTCGGCCTGGGAGGGGCCGCTGGTCCCTGGGGCACGGGTCTCTGGGTTACGGGCACCTAGATCGTCTGGCGACTGATCGGGGTTCCAGGTGATTTGCTCCAGGTTTTGCTCGGGGGGCATCGCCAGAGAACCCTCAGAGACTAGGCGGTGGCCGTAGCCCGCAGACTCGCAAAATTCTTCAATTTCTGCCTGATCCATGCCCTCGACGGCGGCCTCGGGAAAATCCTGGGCTTCTAGCATGAGGGCGAAGCGGGTGGCATCGTCTTCGTGTTCAAACATCAGCACCACATCTTGCCCGTCAACATTGAGGGTATGAATGCCTTCGTTTTCGGTGCGGGCGTTAAACAACAGCACGTACACCATAGCCATATCTCACTAGCAGTTCTACCTGTTTACTTT